>JAHIZT010000001.1 GCA_018814355.1 Candidatus Thermoplasmatota archaeon
CGTATCTCTGGACCGCCTGCTTCTCGAGGTCCCCGTACGGCATTGGGTGCCTGATCGCGACCACGCGCCTCCCCTTGGCCCTCAGGATGTATGCGATGGCCCTCGTTGTCTGGCTCTTACCGGAACCAGTCCTGACGGCGCACACCGCGATGACGGGCACCTTTGACTTTAGGGCCGTCTGGTTCATGCCCATCAGCCGGAAGTCCGCGCCCACAGCGTTGACCAGGGACGCCTTGTTCATCACGTCCACGTGGCTCAGGTCCGAGTAGGCCAGCACGACCTGCTCCGCCCCGAACTTCTTGATGAGCTCGGGCAGGTCCTTCTCCGGATAGATGTCTATGCCCCGCGGATACAGCTTGCCTGCGAGTCTGGCTGGGTATTTCCTGCCCTCGATGTTCGGTATCTGCGTGGCGGTGAACGCCACTACCTCATAGTTGGCGTCGTCGCGGAAGTACACATTGAAGTTGTGGAAGTCCCTTCCGGCGGCACCCATTATTATGACTTTCGCTCGCATGCCCTCACTAACCGCCTCGTAACTGCTGCTATCATATATCCTTTGCTTCTCAACGAGCGAGCTGACTCCCAGTAAGAATCCGAGTCCTTGGCTCAGGGCCTGGATAGTCTGCGTGGCCGCTTGCGCTCGAGTTCGGACAGATGGTCCTTCGTCGTCCTTAGAGACCGCCTGTGATTGACCCTGCGGCTTGCACGACCCATCCGTGTACTTGATCCTGTCCCTGAGCGGTAGGTAGCGCTAGCTTCCTCTTATCCTTTGTAAAGCCACGATGCCTTATGCGTCACCGGTCAGGTGCGATTTCCGAAGGCAGGAACAGGTAAACTTTATTGCTACGGTCGACGTCATAACATCCAATGGAGCAAACGATGCGCCAGTATCGGTCCGACCTGCGAGCTCAACGCCCGATCATCGATCGGAACATGGGGCGACCTGCTCGCTCGTCAAGTCCGCGCACGCTTCGCGTCTTCTTGACCGTGCTCTTCATCATTGCCCTCCTAGGTGCAAGTTCGCTCGTCTTCCCCAAGGTCACTCGCGGGCAGACGAACACCTGGACATTCATGGTCTACATGGACGGTGACAACGACCTTGAACGCGTGGCGATATTGGACTTCCTCGAGATGGCAGCCGTGGGGTCGACCCCGAATGTGAACATCGTGGTAGAATTCGATAGGAGCCGCTTCTACGACACCTCCTATGGCAATTGGAACACAACCAAGCGGTTCCTTGTCACAAGCGGCATGACGCCCACGGCCGCCAATGCCAGCTCTGACATCGGTGAGGTCAACATGGGCAATGCCAGCACCCTTGTGGACTTCATAGACTGGGGGGTGACAGCCTATCCCGCGAACAACTACGCTCTCGTGCTGTGGGACCATGGCGGGGGCTGGTCCGGGGTTTGCTGGGACTACACTCCTCCCTATGACTGGCTCAACATGTCCGAGCTGCAATCTGCTCTCCGTTCTGCACAGGCCACGAACGGCGGGCTTGTGCTCGATATCCTTGGCTTCGACGCCTGCTCTATGGCCTCGATCGAGGTGGCATATCAGGTCATGCCCTACGCCCGGTACTTGGTCGGCTCCGAGATATACGTCCCCGACGACGGCTTTGAGTACACAGGTCCGCTATCTGCCTTGGCTGCGAATCCGGACATGCCGACCCTCGAGTTCGCCAACGAGATTCTTGACCACTATTCTAAGTACTACCTCTCGCTGACAGGGACTCCGAACTGGTACGAGCTGAACGAATCTTTCACGCTGTCCGTCGTGGATCTAGGGCTTATCGATGAGCTCGTCGTTTCGGTGGGCGCCCTGGCCACGGAGCTCCAAGACAACATAGGTCTCTGGATCAACCATGTCGCTCTCGCACGGAACCTCACGGAGGCCTACTCCGCCGCGGGGACCGACGACGGGATTGACATCTATCATTTCGCTGAGAACCTTCGGAACGTCATTCCCAACGCCACCATCGATGCTCTTGCCGAAGGAGTGATGGCTGCGATTGAGGCGTCCGTGCTCAATGAGACACACGGTACGAATCCTGACAACTGCCTCGTCCCGGTCAACCACACTCACGGCCTTACGATGTACTTCTATCCTCCAAATGGCACGAGAGACCCAACGTACCCCCTCCAGGAGATGAATTTCACGAACGACACCTCGTGGGACGAGTTGCTCGAGCTTTACGAGTCCGAGCTTGCCCTTGGCAATCCGACGGTCATGGACTTCTCTCCCCAAGCTTCCAGTGTGCCGTTGGACGCCGACATCGTCGTCACATTCAGCGAGCCCATGAACACCTCCTCTCTCGTCCCATCCTTCTCGATCGTGCCGTCTGTCGCGGGTACCTTCCAGGTTGACCCGTACAACGTGACCTTCTCGCCGGATGCCGGCGGGCTCCTGCCAGGAACGACATATACGGTGACCATCAGCATGAACGCCACTGACCTGCAGGGGCATAGCCTCAAGCAGGACTTCGTGTGGCAGTTCACGACCGCGGCAGAGATACCTGAGTTCCCTTCGGGCGTGCTGCCGACCATCATGATCCTCGCGCTCGTGCTGGCCATCAGTAGAAGGAAGCGGGACTGACGCTCCCACTCACTAGTGAGCATGGCCCTGCAAAGCTTTTCGTAAGGGGACAGCCATCCACTTTCAATGGCCTATCGGAAACCCTCTGACACCGAGATCGTGGAGGCCATCAAGGACGCCCTCCACAGGCACGGTGTCGTCAACTCCCAGAGGAAGATGACGGAGCTGGTTCTCAAGGAACTCCACAGGCACGACCCCGACTACTCGGTGAGCGGGTCGCGGGTCCGACGCTTGGCCATCCTCAACGACCTTGCGTCCTTGGACATCCACGGCAGGGATTCGACGACGAAGACGAGGGCGGGTGCGTGTCCGGTGTGCGGTGGCAAGACGGAGAAGATACGCAACCTCACGGTCTACGGGGGGACTGTCACGATGGGTTACAAGTGCAAGACCTGCGGTTACTGGACCGGGCTCAAGCACCGAGTGCCAACTCTTTACATCTTCTCGCCAAAATAGTATAAATCTGCATACCAATCCGGAGTTCCCCACCACTACAATGACGGTCATTGTCTTGCTTGCAGTTACTCTACCAGCTATCTTGATTCGCGGCAGACCGGCTGCGTCATTGCGCAGGAAATAAGGTCCCGCTGCCATATGCGCGGACCCCGCTCCGCGCAACATGTTTATCACCCACATACGCTCTTATGTTCACTCATAGGGGGAGCACGATGAAGCTCTGGGATTTCGGGCGGATGGAATCGGGCAAGATAACGATCAGCCGTAAGATTGGCGAGCCTCTCGGACTAGTGGACGGGAGCGAGGTCTTCAGCTCCATGTTCAAGTACGAGATCGACAGCAAGAGCAGCTTCGAGATCGTGCTGTCCCCGTTCGGTCCGGAGAACTACCGAGAGATCGCTTACGTGACGTTCCAGGTCCGTGACGAACCCGGCGCACTGGCACAGGCGGCCCAATTCCTGAAATCGCGGAACATAGACATCCTGAACTCCGAGACCGTCAGCTCAGTCCCGAACGTCGTGATGGTATGGGAGATGCTCGCGGACCTATCCTTCTTCGGTGACTCCGCCGCCCTGAAGAAGGAGTTCGACGACGCGAAAGCTCATAACGACTCGGGCCTTGCGATGGTGGATTGCCTCTGCGTGGAGGCGTCCGACCTCGCAACGCGCTACACGAAGGGCGCCGCCGTCGATAACCAGAAGATAAGGACGAAGGCCCTGAGGAAGACCGAGAAGAAGGCATCTATCATCAAGGATGGAGTGTTCGAGCTGCCGCAGGCGTACGTCAACTTCCTCGGCAAGAGCTCCGCTCCGATCATGCTCATAGGTGAGCCCGATGCGTGGATACTGTCGATAGCCTTCCTCAACGAAGATTCCAAGCTCCTGAAGCTGGGGATCGACCTTCCTGACAGGCCGGGCGCCATACACGAAGTGATGAAGGTGTTGGGCGACGAGAGCATCAATGTACTCGCAGGCTACACGAACGTGCTCGTCTACTATGAGCGCATGACATGCGAGCTCGTCATCGACATCAGACGTGCGTCAGCGAAGTCCAAGGGGGACCTCGCGGACATGCTCAAGACCAAGATATCCGCACTCGGGCCGTCGTTCGCGCTGGTCGAGATAGAATCCATCAAGCCTTAGGCTCGTCGTCGAGCTCAAACTTCGATGCCGTCTTAGGGCTGCAGATGTACTTCCCGTTATGCTGCGTGATGACGACAGCATCGTTCTCCTTCAGTCTGCCTGAGGTCCAGCAGACCATCTTGGGGCCGTCCTCGATCTCCACTAGGGCGAGGTTGTACGGGTCGGGGAGGCCCTCGGGGATAGTGTTGAGGTATGTGAAGGACAGGACCTTGCCTTTGTCCTCCCAGTCTGCCGGCTTCATCTGCTTGCCGCATTTGGGGCATCTCAGCTTCTTAGACACAGTCATGTAGCCGCACTTGCACTTGGACCCCTTCGTGTACTACACCTCCGCATCCTGAAGCCAGGACAGCCACTCGAACGCACTGATGATGGTAATAATGTTTGCGTGCGCTCTCCCTTTGGCGGTATCTGGTCGATGTCCAGTCATTTCGCGTCGAACGCAAAGGATTTAAACTGCAGCAGTCTATTCGCACATCACAGATTGGCAGACTCTCGTCCGCGTCGCGTATGATCCCCCCTATATGGTCGCTGATCCGACCATCCGCGCGATGACGATAACACGGAGGCCAAGGATTGGACCCTATTGAGGCATCTAGACTCATAATGGATACATACGCTGCGAAGATCCTGGTTGCGTGCTCCCGAAAACCGAAGCACGCGCTCGAGCTGAGCGCCAAGCTGAACATACCCATAGCCGCGTGCTACAGGAGGATTCATGTCCTGGAGAAAGCCGGGCTCCTAAGGCCGGTCGAACGCGCGCTGACGCAGCAGGGCAAGAGGATAGTACTCTACCTCTCCCAGCTGAAGAACGCTTACATATTCTTCGAAGGTGGGAAGCTCAGGGTCAGGTTCCAGATGGTCACGGGACAGATCCAGGACTTCGGGGGCGAGTGGAAGGAGATCAAGCTCATCGAGGAAGAAGAAGAGGAAGACGCGCTGGCCGGAGGGTTCCTCAGGCCCAAGGAACGGTAGTCGAAATCAAGGAGATGTGATGAAATGGCAGAGAAGAAGGACGCAGGAGTTGTAGGGACCGCGACATTTCCAAAGGAGATAGTCAGATTCCTGTCGAGTCCAGGAGGACACTCCCTCATACTGAGGGGTATGGCGGGCACGGGCAAGACCACGCTCGCTCTTCAGATAATCGAGGAACTCGCAGCCGTGCAGCAGAGCTACTACATGTCAACAAGGGTCTCGGACCAATCACTCTTCAACCAGTTCCCATGGCTGTTGGACAAGGTCAGGGAAGGAGAGATACTCAAGGCCAGGAAGAAGATCAGGAAGAAGGCGGACTCAGAGCAGCAGGTCGAGAAGATACTGCTCGGCCTGGCCCAGATCAAGGGCGAGCTCAAGAGCGAGAAGGTCAAATCCCCGAGGAAGGAGCTCATGAGGCTCCAAGGAATCATCGAGAGCGGCGGGGAGGAATCCATCGCCGAGCCCGGAGGAGAGGGCGAGTTGGTAGTCTCCGTCGGCGCGATGATGCCCGAGATAGAGATGGCCTACGATGTGGTGGACAAGGC
>JAHIZT010000002.1 GCA_018814355.1 Candidatus Thermoplasmatota archaeon
ACATGGATCGCCTCAGCGCTCTTCGGCTCCATGACCTCGAACCGCTTCATGCCGAACTGCCCGATCCTCATCGGCTCCTTGGACATTCCTCTCACGCTCCTTTTCCCAGAAGCAGCTTCGCCTGCTCGACCGCTGTCCCCGCATCGGACGAGTAGTGCGCACCTATCTCCTTGGCCCACTCCTCAGACACAGCAGCTCCGCCGACCATGACAGGAGCCTTGATACCCGCGGCCCTGAGCGCCTCGACGACCTCTCTCTGGCCTTCCACTGTCGTCGTCATGAGGGATGACGCGCCGATCAGGCCAGCACCCACTTCCTTGGCCTTAGACACGAAGGTCTCCGTGGGCGCATCCTTGCCGATATCGTGCACCTCGAACCCTCCCGCCTCGAACATGATCCTCACGAGGTTCTTGCCGATATCGTGAATGTCCCCAGCAACGGTCCCCAGCACAACGTTAGCCACAGAGTGCCTCTTCTCCTTGCTCCTCTTCAGCTCGGGCTCGAGGACCTTGATCGCCGCCTCCATGATGGTCGCTGCGTAGATCAGCTCGACAACGAACATCTCCTTGCGCGCGAACTTCTCGCCCACCTCGCGAATACCCTTCGCGAGGCCGTTCTCAATAGCGTCGACGGGGCTCACACCGGCTGCGCGCGCCTTCCTAGCAGCCTCTACCGCAGCCTCTTGCTGCAGCCCCTTGACGCTGTTCTCCAGCTCGTTCAAGATCGATTGCCTGTCCGTCATGATGTCCACCTTTGCTTTGTCGGACTTGAGATGAAATCGCCCAAGTCAATGAATCAAGAGGTTTCAAGCTAGTGACGATGAAAAAATCACTGACGGTTCTCTCCGACCTGGACGCCAGCTCCACCATGCATCAGGAGAAGCATGAGGGACGAGCTAGTTTCAGAAAGATCCAAACGCTTCCTCATCATCTTGAACGCCTTCCTCTTTGAGCTCGTTATGTCAGAGCAGAATTGATATTGGCCAATTCGTACTTAAGGATTGACGACAGCACCTCAGGGTTCCTCGCGACAAAGCAGTACGTGGAAACTTACATAAGTCGGCAATATGTCTTGAACATCAAATGGAGGGAAAACGTGGACGAAATAAAGACATTCAGTCTCCCGAAACTAGCGTATGGATATGCGGATCTCAAGCCCTACATCTCTGAGGAGCAGCTGAAGATACACTACGAGAAGCACCACCAGGCGTATGTGAACGGCGCGAACGGCATCCTCGCCAAGCTGGACAAGGCCCGGGCGGAAGGCGTCGACTACGATGTCAAGGCAACCCTGAAGGAGCTCTCGTGGAACATCGGCGGCCATGTCCTGCACTCGCTGTTCTGGGGCAACCTAGCCCCCAAGGGCAAGGGTGGCGACAAGCCCGGCGGGAAACTAGCGGAATGGCTAGTCAAGGAGTTCGGCACGCTCGACCGGTTCAAGAAGGAGTTCACAATGGCCGCGAATTCCGTGGAAGGCTCCGGCTGGGCCGCTCTGGCACTAGGCGCGCAGACCACGAGGCCGTACCTCATGCAGATCGAGAAGCACAACCTCAACGTGATGCCGACCTACACCATCCTCATGGTCGTAGATGTGTTCGAGCACGCATACTACATCGATTACAAGAACGACCGCGGCAAGTTCCTGGAAGCGTTCTGGAACCTAGTCGACTGGGACGCGGTGGGCAAGAGGCTAGAAGCACACACCTGAACCGACGGATTCTGAAACCCCTTCTGTTCTTCTACCAAATGAGTCTACGTGAGCAATAGTAGGAGAAGTATCGCGCAGACGACCGCCGCGGTCATTAGGAATGATGGCATCAGAGACCGTAAAGTCAACCCTTCTTCGGGATCAATCTGGGAGATCTCGATCCTGTAATTGAAGCCGCAATGTGGGCATACGGTGAAGTAGACTGCCTGCTCCATGGCTCGGCCGCAGGATACGCAAGTCTTGGGATCCAGATGTCGACTCTCTATTGGTTGCCGTCGCAATTCCTTCCCGCAGGAATCGCAGAACATCACTCCCATGGAGTTCTCCCTAGGGCAGCAAGGGCCGCTCATTCGCTCTCCTCCGTGAATCATTCCGCGCTGCTCCCTTAAAGTCCTTTCTAATTGCCGGTCCTTTTCTGAATCCTGCTCTCAGAAACCCTTTTAGACCAGTTCTCTATCCTCCGTTCGATCAGGACAATTGGGAGAGGTCTCCTATGGCGGTAGCGCGGTTGAAGTTCTTCGACAAGGACGAGGAGGAGCTGGTACACGAGCAGAGCCTGAGATGCCTCGAGATGATCGGGGTCATGGTCAAAAGCCAGACGGTTCTCAAGATGCTGGAGCGTGCTGGTGCTGCCATCGATCTCAAGAAGGGGGTCGCTAAGCTCCCCGAGAGGATGGTCATGGACGCCGTCAAGAACGCTCCTAAGAAGATCAAGCTCGGCGCGCGCGACCAGAGACACGAGAGGGAAATCCCTGTGGACACGTATCCTCTCCTCTCGACGACGGGCCTCGCCGTGCACACTCGCGACCTGGAGACTGGGATGCAGAGGCCGACCACGAACAAGGACCTCGCGAACTTCTCAATCATGGCGGACGCGATGCCCGGACTGGATATCTGCTGGACCACGGTTACAGCTAATGATGTCCCTCAGGAGGCGCTCGCCGTCAACTCTCTCTGGACCGTTCTGCAGAACAACACCAAGCACATTCATGTCGTGCCTGCAACTCATGGCGCTGAAGACGCTCGGAAGCAAGTGGAACTCGCATCCCTTGTCGTTGGAGGCCCCGAGCAGCTTAGGAAGAAGCCGATCTTCTCAGTGATCAGTTGCTCGATTGCGCCCCTGTGCTTCGAGAAGGCGGAGATCGAGGCGCAGGCGGAATTCGCGAGGGCGGGCATACCTGTGATATCAATGTCCATGTCGATCTCCGGGCTGTCATCGCCCGTCACGATGGCGGGGACATTGGAGAACATCAACGCTGAAAACCTTGCGAGCCTGGTCATCTCCCAGACGGCCGCCCAGGGAGCGCCGTTCGTCTACAGCTCGGAATCCGCCCCGATGAACATGATGACGGGAGTGATGGACTACAACTCCTATCACCTCCCGCTTATCTCTGCTGGTGCTGCGCAGATGGCCATGCGGTACGGCTTGCCATCCCACACCTCCAGCTGGGGGTTCGAGACGAAGGATCCCGGCATCCAGGCATCGTTGAGCGAGGCCTTCGGTGTCATGCTGAACACGTTCTCCGGCTCTGACATGATGTCCGGCGCTGGGAGCCTGGACAACGCGAAGGGCGCAGCGCTCGAGCAGGTCGTCCTCGACTCGACCGTGTGGCAGGACATCAGGACCTACATGCACAGATTCCCTGTGAGCAAGGATGCGATCGCCCTTAATGTGGTCGAAGCGGTCGGGCACGCCGGCACATTCCTGAAGCACCCACACACGCTCAGGAACTTCAGGACCGATATCCTGGCTCGCGACCAGAGCAAGAGGAACTGGCAGGCGACTCTCTCGACAAGCATGTCCTCAGAGACGAAGGCGATCGCGAAACAGGTCCTCAGGGAGCACAAGGTCCCTGCCCTTCCTGCGGATGTCGTGAAGAGGGGCAACGAGCTCGTGAAGGCGTGGGAGAGGCAGGTAGGGGCCCATTTGGCCCATTAGGACAAACACCATTATACTCCCCCTCAGTAATGCCATGACAGTCAGTTGATGCACGGGATGGGCAAATGAGCGAATCGGACCTTGTCCGCTACTCACGCCGGATGAAGGCGAGCGTCTCCCTCGAGGGGGATGGCACGAGTGCGCACCCTCACTGTGACCTTCCGAGGATCAGTAGAAAGCTGATGGGATTCCCGTTCGCATCTGTCTCAGTGCTCGTAGTGCTAGTTACTCTGTTCCTTATGTCCATGGAACGGGGTGGATGGACCTGGTCGAGCTGGACCTACGCCTTCTCGTTCGTCATCATGATACCGCTGGTGATCTTTGAATTGAAGAGGAAGGCGGTCATCACCGGTGGCGCCATCATACTCCTCTTCTTCATGGTCCTCATCGACGCTGGCATGCCCGGATACTTCGGATACAGCCCCTCCGACCTCAACTGGTACGACAACTTGGCGCACTATCTCGGGACGCTCGTGATGACGATGTTCCTCTGGTCCTTCATCTGTTGGACCATGAGCCCGACCGGACCTCCGAGAACGAACGGCAGGAGAAAGTTCTGGGCTGCGATCTTGACCATGGTGGTAATCTCGTTCTTCTTCGAGTTCACCGAGTTCTTCACCGACACCGTATTCGGCTGGAGCAACTTCCACCCGGGCGTGGACACGGCGGGGGACCTGATATTCGACTTCGCAGGCGTGTTCACCGCCGGCGTGGTGATCGCGAGACACAGGGTAAGCACTTTGACAAGGCCGTTCTGGCACATCGACGCGATGACCGCATGAGCGAGCTCTAGAGCGCTCCTCTCTCCACCTTGTCGATCGCCTCTAGCAGGTCCGACGGCCTCATCCTGTCTGGCATGTTCCTGCTGTCCACATCCTTGTCCGCCGCGTGCTCCACAGCCGTCCTCAGAGCCGCCTTTGACGGGTCCCCAAGGAGCTTCAGCCTGATCGGCAGACCGACCTTCTCGCACCAGGAAACGACCTGCTGCACCTCCTCCCTTGGCCTCTTCTCGTAGACCATCTGGACGATGGTCGTGAACGCAACGACCTCGCCGTGTTCTCCCTTGATCTGTCCGGTCTTCATGAGCCCGTTGTGCAGCGCATGGGCGAGCGCGCAGCCGGTGTTCTCAAAAGCCATGGCCGACGAGAGCTTGACGGCTTCTATTATGTCATCGACGTCGAGCGAGTGTATCCCGTTTCTGAGATCAGTGATGGCCTTGAGACCATGCTCCATAAGGCTCTTGTAGCACGCGTCCCCGAGGGCAAGAGCCGAGAGAGTCGGAACTCGCCCGTCCATCTTCTTCATCCTGGTCTTCGCGTACGCCTCGCCCTCGAACTTGCACGAGAGAGCGTCCCCCATGCCCCAAATCATGTACTTGACAGGAGCCTTCGATATGATCTCCGTGTCCTCGATGACGAGCACTGGGCTTCTGGGCAGGATGAGGGCCTCCACGAACCTGTGATCTCCCGTGTAGACGATGCACTCAGAGCTTCCGTCAGCGTTCGTCGCGCACTGGGTCCCGACAGACATCACGGGTACCTTCAGCTTCCACGCGACTCCCTTCGCGGTGTCGATCGCCTTGCCTCCTCCGACGCCCACGACGAAGTGCGCCTTCTGGTGTTTGCCCTCATCGGCGAGTCTGTTGATCGTGTCGTGGGTGCACTCCTTGACTGAGTCGTTCCACCCGACCACTTCGATGCCATTCGATGCCAGCGATTTCTTGATCCTGTCACCCGCGGCCTGGAGCGCAGTGTGGCCTCCGACGACGTACGCCTTGTCTCCGAACGTGAGCGCTTTCTGGCCCAGGTGATAGATCGCACCCTTTCCCTGCAGATAGAGCGAAGGCGTGACCATCTTTCTGATAGCGATTGGCTTCATGAGATGTCCTAGCTCCTTGGAACTCCTAGAAGGCCACATTAGTGCAACTGTTGCGGGATATAAAAAACAAGTTGATTACCAATGGATGCGATTCACTTCATGTCCGAGAGGCAAATCCCTTGGAGAAGAAACCAAGCTGCTCGTGCACTGAGCCGAGCTCGCTCAAGGCGAGCACGAGAAAGAAGTACGACGATCAGTGGAGCGACCAGAGCGAGAAGGCCGCCTCCGACAGACGCAAGGCGCTGTCCATGGTCGCCGACCCGCTGCTATCCATGGTGCATCCGCTCACGAACAAAGTGGTTGCGGACTTGGGCATCGGGACCGGAAGCCTCGCTTTCAGGGCGCTCGAGCTCTGTCCTCCGAAGACGATGATAGGACTTGATTTTTCATCCGCTGGTCTCTTCGTGTCACGAGGGATATCGAGGCACTCGAAGTTCAGGGACATGGATGTGGAACTGGTCCGGGCCGACCTCGAACGCATACCCCTAGCCAGCAAATCGGTAGATGTTGTGCTGAGCCAGGCAACCATCAATCTGCTGCCCGACAAGGTCACCGCGATGAGGGAGATAGCGCGCATAGCCAAGCCTGGTGCCAGGATCGCTATCTCTGACGCCTTCAAGACCAACGTGTGCTCGAACCAGGGTTCATGGGAACAGTGCATCGCCGGAGCCGTGACGGTGAATGAATTCTCGACGCTCGCTTTGGATGCGGGGCTCATCATCTCCGGTCAAGTAGATCTTACACAGCAGGTCCGGATGCTCGTGAGCGCCAAGCGTTGGGATTGGCCCGAATTCTTGGAGCACAACATGGACTACAGAGGCTTCCTGTTGTTGAGAACCTAGTCCAAGAGCCATACCTCGTGAGAAACCTACGATTGTTTCTCAGCGGCGCGGTAGCGGTCGAGCTCGTAGCTCTCGCTCGGCCTCTCCCTCGCGTTCAGCGCGCGCTGTATGAACTGTCCGCAGTTGCTCCCGATGCGGTTCTCTTCAAGCTCGCCTATGCTCAGGACGACATCGAAGCCCTCTCGCTTGAGCGGCTCCACGATTCGATCCGATGTGCGTCTGTCGTGAGGGTCTATCGCAGACCTGAGCGACTCCTCGTGTCCGCGCACGGTCGGATTCAGAGGCGTCAACTTGATCATGAAGAGTGAAGGGTCGAAGTGTTCTCGGAGCAGCCCAGCGTCGATCGGGTACCCGACTGCCGGGGCGAAGTTGAGGGTCACCTTCTTGTCGCCTTCGTCCGGCCTCGTGAACTTCGCGCCGTACGCCGCGATCTCCTCAAGAGACCACTTCTTGGTCGGAATGAGCTCGTCCCTCATCTTCATGTCCGTCGTGTGTATGGAGAACTGCAGCTGGAATCTGCCGTGGGCATAGTGCCGTTCTTTGACCGCTATCAGCTTCTCGAAGAACTCTCTTGCTGGTTTGGTTCCTGGGGCCACCGTCGACATTGATGCTTGGAGTCCGGGCGCGTCATACATCCGGGGAAGACGGTCCATCGCGTCGAGCACTGCGGGGTTCAGGGAAGGCTCTCCCATCCTTGCGAATTGTATCTTGAACTTCTTGGTCGGGACTCGGCCATCAGGAAATCGCAGGCGGACCATATAATCTATCTGCGCAAGTATCTCATCGGCGGTCAGCCGTCCGGCGAACTCCCCTCCAGCGTCGCACATCCTGCATCTAATCGGACATCCGAACATGGAAGAGACGATGAGCACCCATTTCTGTTCGCGCGGGATCGGTGGCTGCACGGACTCGACGAATTCCACCATGAATCGCTTGGAGTCGGTTCGCGCACCTTCGTCTTCGCGCATCTGTGCGACGTAGACCCTGGCGATGTCGTCGCTTCCGTACTCCGAGATCATCCTCACTCTCTTTTTCCCCCCTTGACGTACCTCTCCGCGAGCATCGCAGCCAAAATCCCATCGCCTACTGCGATGCCGGTCTGGCGACAGCTCTCTCGTACCGCATCCCCGACCAAGAACAGACCCGGAACGTTTGTCATGGGCGGTCCTCCTCTCGCAATTGGGACTCCCAGGTCCGAGTCCCTGAGCAGCTCGAGGTTTGGTTCCCTGCCACAGGCGACGAGGACGTAGTCTCCGACGAGTTCCACCAGCTTCCTATCGTGGCTGCAGCTCAGGACAACGCGACCTCTGCGTTCGCTCACGCTCCTCGGGATGAAGCCGATTCGAACCTCGATTCCCGCCTGTTCAGCTCTCGCTTGCAGGAGCGGAAGACACCGCGGCGACGATCTCGTGAGGATGGTCACCTTGCAACCCTTGCCTCGTAGACTCAGGCCGTAGTCGAAGGCCGCGTCTCCGCCTCCAACGACCAGTACCAGCGAACCCCTTAGTCCCTTGCTGGGGATCGAGTTGATTCCATAGAACAGTCTCTTTCCAGTGAGGTCTGAAGCACCTTTCAACCTGATCGTTCTTGGGCGCGTCCCCGTCGCGACGATGAGCGTCCGTGATGCGCGCTCTTTTCTATCCGTCTTGATGACAAACTTTCCCTTTCTGAGGCTTATTCTCTCGGCTCGTTCCCTCGCAATCGTGACACCGACATCTCGAGCCTGTTTGACCATCAGCGCGGCCATATCGGCGCCCCTGATCCCGCCCGGAAAGCCTGGGTAGTTCTCGACCAGGTTTGCCTCACGCAGCAGTCCCCCAGGCTCGCCCATCTCCAGCAGTAGCGGGGAGAGGCCTGCTCGCTGAAGGTATATCGCTGCTGCCATTCCCGCTGGTCCAGCGCCAACGACTATGGCTTGCCTCACTTCACCCACTTCAGCACCTCCTCCGTCGTCACCGGTATCGCGAAACCGTCTGTGAGAGTCCTAAGGCTCGCAGTGTGCAGGTCTTCGCTCTTGGATGCGGTGCCGTCGATGACGATGAACACATCGAAGTCGCGCATGAACGCATCCCTTGCGGTGGTCTCGCAGCAAAGGTGAGTCATCACTCCAGTTATCAGGATCCTCTCAATCCCGAGACTCCTCAACCTGCCTTCCAGATCCGTACCGACGAATGCACTGTACCGCGATTTCTGCAGGACGTGCTCGCCGGGTTCAGGGGCCAGCGCTGGCGAGATCTCTGAGAGCTGGTCGTCTTCGTAAAGCACGTCTCTCCACCATCTCTCCATGGAGACAGCCGGGGCGCCCCTGGAGTTCGCGTGCCTGGTGAAGATCACTGGCAGGTCTCTGCGTCGGTATGCTTCGAGAATGCTCGTGACATTGCCGACGATCTCTGTGGCGGCAGGGATGAATGCGTGGGAATCGCTCTCGAGGAAATACCGCTGCATGTCGATGACGAGCAGCGCGGACCTCTCCGGGGAGAAAGCGTGTGTGTTGTTCCGATGGTCGCTCAGGTATGGTTGAACGATCCGTTGCCACTCCTTCGTTTTCTTCATCGTAACGTTGGCAGACATCCGACCCAGCCTCCCTAGGGTCGTTTCCTGGATTGGGAGGCTGGAAACGCCAAAACAGTGCCTCTATCATTGACGCGAATACGCTGTCCACTATTGAATCTTTTCGAGGCCGGGGGTTGTGACCCCGATGGAGGTGTGCGCATTGTTTCGGTGACGATTAGTCAAAGGGTACAATGAAATTGAATCGAATTAGCGCATGTATGAAGCGCAATCATGATAGTGCAAATGTGTTCAATTAGGTTATTAATAGTACATCAAGCATCATCTTTGACATGATGTCTCCTAGAAGGGATTTACTTTGGGCAAAGTGGCGGCGCGAACGCTTCTAACACTCCTAGCTCGAACCTTCCCACGAGCGTCTCCATCGAGGATTCCTGCAAACTAGATCCGGTCTCAGTTTTCGCGTCTCTGAGGGAGCAGTTCCCTGGTGAATGTTTCCTCCTCGAATCCGTCGAGGGCCCTATGAAGGTCGCCAGATACTCCTTCATCGGTGTCGAACCAATCTCTGTCTTCCGTTCCAAGGGCGGCAAGATCGACGTCGATGGGGAGATCAGGAACACGAATGATCCCTATGGAGCTCTGAGGAACCAG
>JAHIZT010000003.1 GCA_018814355.1 Candidatus Thermoplasmatota archaeon
AAGGATTTCCACTTCAAAGAGAGAGAAGGAAAAACGGTGTTGCGAGTCGAGTACAGTGGCCTCATTGATGCCTGTCGCAAAGTGCGCAAGGAGAGGCCGGACACCTGTCGACAGGTCGGATGCATCGGCTGTGCGTGTCTCTTCACTGCTGCAGCGCGGGCTACGGGCAAAGTTGTGTGTATTGATGACGTTGACAACAGCAAAGATACGGTCGTTTTCACCCTTACGCTAAAGGAATGGTAGTGGAATGTCCGATTTGAGGTCGGCCAGATGCAATAGAGACCCAACGTCAACTTGAAGAGGAGGTTTTTTGAATCGATGCATTGCTTTCTGATTGAAATGACCAGCAGACCTCCTTCGCCTAGTAGGGTTGTTTCGCTTCTTGTATCAGTAGCGGTAGCGATGCTTCTGCTTTCCCCGACCATGTCTTTCAACTCGAAAGCAGAAGACATCCCGCACGAGAACTACGATCTTGTCAAATCCAATCTCGATGTCATCATCGCGCTACTCAGAACATCAATCGCGTATTCCGAGAACGCCCTCGGAAAAATGTACACCGAGAGCATGGTCCAGGTCGAAGAGAACCTCACCGTGGTAAGGGGACTTCTGACGCCAGCGGAACGGATTCTGGAAAGGATCAGAGACATAGCTAGCAGCTACGAGAATCTGAGCAGGTTGCTACCTCCTTTCAACGATCTCTCGGCTCAGATGGATTCCTTCTCATCCATGGAGGTGTCGCTTCTAGGGGCAAGAGATGATGTGGTCTCCGCTTCCCGTCTCGTGAATCTCACTGAGGAACAAATGGTGAGCGCGCTCGACTCCATCGGGAGATTCAAAGCGCTGATCGACCAGATGAATAGAACGATAGATAGCATGCTCGTTTCTGCGGACGGCATAATCGGCCTAGTCGTCGAGGGGAATCAGCCGTTTACGGACAATCGTCTGATCCCGCTCATCGAGCAGCTCAGAGACCTCCTATACTCGATTGAGGTCGAAATAGACCGCCTTGTTACCGAGGGAGGAGTCCCGTGGGACCCGAGCCTGCCGTTCTCCCTTCTCTGGCTCTCGGCCGGCGACTACTATCTCGGGGATCAGATCACCGGTGGAGGCTACCTGTACTTCGATGGCGGGTTCCCAGTCGGTCATCTCGTAACGATTCGGATGGACGGGGCGGATCTCACCTCAGCGATCACTTCGTCCGGCGGGAGATTCTCCTTCACCTACCCGATTCCGTTGAATGCTAGTTGGCTAGGAACCCATGTCCTCCAGGCGACGTCGATGACGCCGACTGGACCCCTGAACTCGGACAGTATCACGATCAGAATACTGCTCGTTCCGACAACGATCTCGTTGCATGTCAACAGCAAACTGTTGAGACTGGAGGACCAGCTGCATGCTGATGTGCAAGTGAAGGACTTCCGAAAACGACCGCTTGCCGATGCGTCATGCTATTTCTTGCTCGACGGCCAGAACCTGTCTTTCCGAACCGATACGCTCGGAGGGTACAAGACATTCTGGGAAGCGTCCGACCTGGGTTACGGAGTACACACGCTCCAGGCATTCTATGTCGGCGAGCTGCCATACGAGCCGAGCTCCTCGGATGTCACGACTGTTGTCATAGACATTCCGACCTCCGTCGATCTGAACCTCTTTGAGACACGCTATTTCCACGGATACCACGTAGTCGGCAACGGCACGCTCGTCGCGAACGGAACCACGCCGATGCCAGGTCAGGAGATAACTCTCTCAATCGATGGAATCGTTGTCGCGAACTTGACGACAGGGCCGAATGGAGAATTCGCATTCGCAGTGTCCACCGAATCGATGACCACGGGCACACACACGATAGTTGCGGCATTCCTCCATCACGAGAGTATCTGGAGATATTCGCAGGATGAGCAGAGCTTCACCGTCTACGGCCTGAAGGTCGTGAAGTACCCGTTCTGGCCAATCATACCCAAATGGTCGTTCGGACCAGGAGACACCATCCCGTATCTCTTCATCGGGCAGTACGCATACTTCTTCTGGTTGCTCGTTCTCATGGGTGCCGCGATTGCCATCAGAGTCATCCAGATCAAGGACAAGAGGAAGCGTCTCCAGCCCGGAAGAACTGAAGTCCTTGAGTCGTTGGAGAAGGGGGCGGAAGCCATGCCTGCCACCGCCGCGGAAATTGCAGGAATGGCGATGGAGCTACTGATGGCAGCTGATGGACCGACCAATGCGAACGAGAGGATAGTCTGGTACTACCATCGGTTGCTGGCATTCCTTTCGGCAAAGGCGAACATCGCGATAAGGACAAGCATGACTCACTGGGAAGTGGCCAGGATACTGAAGATACTCGGGTTCCCGGTCAGACCTGTAGATAGAGCCACGATCCTTTTCGAGCGCGCGCTGTACTCCGGCGCATTGCTCTCAGATGATGATGCGGTCATGATGAGCACGGCCCTCACTGACCTCGTGAGAGTCAAGCCAGCGGAGGGCTCGCATGCAGGTTAGAGTGCGAAGAGGGTTCGCTGCCGTGGGCGCGATTGCTATTGCCGTCGTCCTGCTCATAATCAGTATGGCCGCGCCAATAGTCTCCACTTCGGCCGACTTCTCCATATTCAATTCTGGATGGAACGGAACCAGCAAGCTGGCAATCCTGACATACAATGCCGGCAAGTTCGTTCCAGATTTCCAGGTCAGATCCACGGGGACTGAGATTACGATCACTCAGCTTGATCTTAACGAGATCAGCCTCGACCCGGCAACAAGCGCACTGGTCGTGATCGGCCCGGGAAAGACTTTCACCTCATCAGAAGGAGAGATTGTCGGGAATTTCGTAAGAAACGGAGGAGAGCTGCTGCTGGCGGACGACTTCGGGACAGGGAACAGTCTGCTCATCGGCATGGGAGCCGTCTCGAAGTTCTCGAACCAACTCGTTATGGATCTGTCGTTCGAGAAGCAGCCCGAGTTCTCCGTCGTCTTCGACCTCAGAACCGACCCAAGCACCAAGAACGTGAGTACCCTCCTGCTCAACTATCCCTCGTCATTGACGATCAGCGGAGATACAGAGGTCATCGCGTCCTCCAGCATCGCCAGCTGGCTAGACACGAACGGCAACAGGCTCCAGGAATGGGGAGAACCGAGGGGGCCATTCCCCATCGCGGCGCGGGAGCATCTCGGAACGGGCGTGATACTCTTGTTGTCCGACCCGAGCGTTCTCATCAACGGCATGGCAGGTCAAATGGACAACGGGATCTTCGGGGCCAACCTTATCGACGAGATCTGCAACGGGAGAACCGCGGTCTTCTTCGATGAGAGCCATCGCACATTCTTCGACCCGATCGCAGTGACGATGCAGTTCACTGGACAGGTGTCCGACAACGCGAAGGTCATGATCGCACTCCTAGCATTCTTCCTCACGCTGTGGATTTTCACCGACGTTGTCGATAAGACGGTAGCTTGGACTGTTCGGAAAATCAAAGCTGGGCTTAACACAATCTCGGAGGCGCTCGGACTGAGATTCTTCCGGAAAGAGGCTCCTTCTCCGCCAAAGGCCATGAGCAAAGAGGAGCTTCTCGAGAAGTCTATGCAGGAGCATCCCGAGTGGCGGACGGGGCTTGTCAGGTACCTGCTGCGAGAGAGAGAGCGACACGGCAAGATGCTCGAGCAGAAATAATCACGAAAGGACTAGCCAGACGCGTCTGAGCACTACCACAACAAAGAGCACAAGGCCGGCATAGATGAAGAAGTCCATGCGCTGCCGAATCTCTTTTGTCAGAAAGCCGTCCGTGAGCTCTCTTATCACCAGAAGACCGATGAGCTCAAGAGTGGCCAGGACCTCGATGCCGGCGGACAACGAGATCAGGATGGAGATGATGGTCCATACGAGCATGCTGATGAATATCTTGTGTGATACCAGCAAAGTGCGCACCTGTCGTAGCTGAAGACCTTACTCGTCCTCTACAGGGACTCGAAATGAGGGAACGCTCTATAATATCCTGTCCTCGGATGCGCTACATTTCATATAGAGTAATATGTTTCACAGTGGAGCAGTCATGGCAGAGAGCGAAAGACGGACCTGGAGATTCCACTTCGAGGTCCGAGACAGACCGTACGACCTTCTAGCTTGCATGGTGCTCGCACTCATCCTCATAACGCTTGTGTATCTTGCGCCAGACAACGCAGTGAGGCAGGTCCTTGGCCTCATCTTCGTCCTCTTCCTGCCAGGATATGCTGCTACCGCGGCGCTGTTTCCCGAGAATGACCAGATCGACGGCATCGAGAGAGTCGCGCTGAGCTTCGGTCTGAGCATTGCTATCGTGCCCCTGATCGGTCTCGCGCTCAACTTCACACCCTGGGGGATCAGACTGGACCCGATACTCGCTACTGTGTCTGCTTTCATCATCGGTATCTCACTTGTGGGATGGTACCGAAGGACGCGCCTTCCCGCAGACGAGAGGTTCGCGATCGTTGTCAACTTCGAGATGGACTTCAGGGGCATGCCGCTCGTCGACAAGATCCTCACAATCGGAATCGTGGTGATGCTGATAGCATCGGTCGTGGTGCTCGCATGGGCCATAACGACCCCGAGAGTGGGGGAGAGGTTCACGCAGCTGGCGATCCTCGGCCCGGGTGGGATGGCCACCGACTACCCCAGAAACCTGACCGTCGGGCAGGACGCGACCGTCCTCCTGACCATCAAGTCGTTCGAGCATAGGGCGCAGAACTACACGCTCATGATCGTGCTCACGAACAGCACGGACAATTCGACTGTCGTTTCGCTATACTCCATAGACTGGGCTCAGACCCATGCGCTCGCCCCCCATGTTGGCATCGCACAGAACTTCACGCTTCAGCATCTGCAGTTCTACAACCAGACCTTCGACTTCGACTTGACAGCTCCAGGCACGTGGAAGCTCCAGTTCCTTCTCTACACCGAAGGCCAGCCTCTGACCCAGGATGCTTACCGAGAGGTCCACTTGTGGCTGAATGTCGCGTAGTCTACTGAGCGGGCTCAACCTTCAGACATCTCAATCTCCTGAATCGATGGGCATTTGACATCCCCATATGAACAGAAGACGCAACAGTCACCCTGCTTCGGATTCAGGATATGCCCGCAGTTCTTGCACTGGTAGACGATTTGGCAATAATCCGCCGGCATTCGCTCAGTGCTCTTGAAACCACATTTGGGACAGGTGATTGTTGACTCGTACTTGATATCCTTCGCCATCCTGATTCCTCGGATTCGGTTCTGTCCAAAGTCGGGTGGTAAGACTTCGGAGGTTGGCTGTCGGCCCCCCGGCACTACATGTAGTCCGCCAGGTATAATAAAGGGATGATTCTGAAGGACTAGATGCTGTTCAAAGGGGTCGTCTTTCGTCTTGATTCCGGCCTTCCGGTGGACGCGAGGTTCCTTCTCGAGGATTTCAGGCTGGCCGTCAACAACGCAGTCCGGACAGGACTTCAGGCGCGTGTGACTTCTAGGAACGCCCTATCGAGGCTGGCCTACAAGGACTTCCGGGAGGAGCACCCGAAGATGTATGCCAAGCACCTCGTTTCCGCCCTCGGAGTCGCGGCTGGGATTCTGAAGAACCATCGCAGATTGGTCAGGAAAGGAGCTGCTCGCAACATCCCATATGTCAGGCGATTGATGATGAAGGCTGTGAATCAGGCATACAAGCTCGACCGAGAAAAAGGGGTCATCGATCTGCCAATTAGGGCGGGATGCCACGTCAGACTGTGCCTCGTCGTGAGCCAGTATCATCGCAAGTACCTCGACGACATCACCCTCACCCTTGGATCCCTGACTCTTCTTCCAGACCGAGTCATCATCGCGTTCAGGAAGGAAGCTCCCAGAGCATACACTCCCGAATCTGCACTCTCGCTCGACACGAACGAGCGAAGCCTGGATGGAGTGTTCGTCAAAGGAGACGACGGAGTGGTCGTGAAGGCGGACTACCGTGATGTGGCCGTCATCCAGCAGCGGCATCATGACCGGCGTAGAAAGTTGCAGAAGAAGAAGTCGCATGACCGGCGCATGGCTCGCCTCTTGTGCAGAGGAGAGGGCGTCCGAGAGCACCATCGCGTGGACTACAGGATGCACCAGGTGGCGAATGCAGTGCTCTCATTCGCTGAGAGGCAGAGATCGGCAGTGGTACTCGAGGATCTGAAGGGAGTTCGGCCGAGAAAGGGCAAAGATCTCAATCGACGTTTGAGCATGTGGCCCCGGAGGAAGCTCCACCAGATAATCGAGTACAAGGCTGCGTGGAGAGGAATCCCAGTGGTCAAGGTCGACCCAAGATACAGCAGCAGAAAGTGCCCGATATGTGGGAAAATACAAGATTCCCGAATGGGC
>JAHIZT010000004.1 GCA_018814355.1 Candidatus Thermoplasmatota archaeon
CAACATCACTGACAATTTGCTGAAGGATTTAATGCAAATTCAAGTGGCGGTGGAGACTAGCCGAGATACTCGCCGCCCACAACTTAGCGATAGAAGTCGGCCATGCAATCTAGGATGAAGATAAGAAATTGCGAAAAAGGAAAAGGTTTGGGATCAGAGAACTCACTTCTTCTGATTCCTGACTTTGCTTACTATCGCCACGACAAACACCATTCCGACCAAGGGGATCAGAACTTGCGAGAATTCCGGTATCACAGTGCCCGGTGTATAGACGTAGTTGGCGTCCATAGTGACCGCTGTCTGTGCCAATGCGCTACCCTCTAGCGTTGCGCCGTTATTCATCACAATCGCTGTCTTGCACAATATGATCCCCTTCATGACTGATGTCGTTTCGAGCGTGACTTGGCCGGAGACCTGCCAGAAGATGTTGGAAACCTGTGCGCCGCTTAGAATAACTTGGACTCCGCTGGCCAAAGTCAGATCTCCCGTAATCTGGAAGATCCAGACATCGCTTGCCGCGCCCGAGATAGTGACACTACCGGTAGATACCTGGACCCCAGTGGTCCATTTGTAGAGACCGGGGGTGAGGGTCATCCCAGCAATATCCCCCGCAGTGCCAACATCGACGAAGTCAGGTGATGTCAGTGCGGCTGCGGAGTCATACGCGCCCTCCATGTCGAGTACAGCCGTAGACAGAACAGATGGAGTTGGGGTACCATAGTCAGAGGCATACACACTTCCAGTGACCAAAGCTGAGGTCGAATATGTAGCTCCTGCAGTGTATACTAGATCAAATCCAGTTATGTCTGACGCAGCTGCTGGACTAGTGGCAATATCGCCCCAGATATGGGTGGCTCCCGTAGCTGTCATTCCTGCCTTTGTCAGGATCACATAATTGGCAGCTGTTCCAAGGTCTACTGCCGTCGGCCCAGCCGACTGGGCTGGAGTTGTCGCATAGAAGCCTAGAACAACAATCATTGGAACAACAATCATTGAAAGTAGGATCGCAGGCCAATATCGAGCACGATCTGCTCTCTTCCCAAGCCTTGATCCAACTACTGTACGCCTTCCGACCATACCGTCATGTCCAACAAGTGCCAAATTCGCACTCTCTTGAATATTCTGCATACTTCGAGATATGCCCCGGTCGTTATACCGCTATTTCAAAATCATTGACAATTCAATGAAGGATTAGATACAAATCTAATCAGCAGTCTACAGCTCCAATTTGACGCGTTTGCGCCTTGTCGAGAGCCTCGCGCAACTCGCTCTCTAGCACTTTCCTTTTTGAAATGTCGCTTACGACCGCCAGCATGCGGGATGGTTCGTTGTTTTGGTCCAGCAAGATGTCTCCGGCTTCGCGTATCCAATGAATTGAACCATCTGACCATACTACGCGGTATTCGGCGTCATACTCCTTCTTGCCCTTCAAACATGCATCCGTTGCATCGGCGACTTTGTGGCGGTCTTCGATGTGAACGCAATCGAGAAGTGCATCGTGGGTTAGTTTGATCTCACCCTGGCCAAAGCCGAAGATTCGTTCCAGACCGTCAGACCATGCCAGCTCACCTGTTTTGAGATTCCAGTCCCAGGCGCCGCTCCTTGCAGCGAAAAGAGCCGACGAAAACCGGTCTTTGCTTTCGGCCAGTATATCTTCTGCCAACATCTTGACCCTAGCAAGCGTAAGATCCCTGACGACTTCCTCAAGAAGACTGATTTCCTCCTTGTAGATCACATGGCCAGGAGAGAAACAAACGCTGAAGATTCCTATGAGGCCGCCTCGATATTTCATCGGGATTGTCACGCTCGAGTACCCTTCGTGACCGCAATTGCGATGACATCCCGCACATTCTTCTCCGATTCCATTGACGATGGCTGTCTTCATTGATTTTGCAGCAGACTTTACGCAATTAGGTCCTTCCCCACTTCCTTCAGGGGTTATTCTCCAAGATTCGGTTCCATGCACTCCGCAATGCCCGACAAGAATGATGCCGTTGCTGTCCGGATCACGCTGCAGACCAATGGAAACGTCGATGAAAAGCTGCGTATCATTGAGCCGGTCAGCTGCCTTCTGTATGAGAGTGTCAATGTCTGACACTCTGTTTATCAACTGATTTACGTCATTTATGGCCGTAAGGAGCACGTTCAAGTATCTCAGCCGTTCCTCGTTCCGTTTCCTCACTCCAATATCTCTAGCCAGGATGGAATATGCGATTATGTTCCGCTCTTCGTCAGCTATACCACCGATGTTGATCTCAAGATCGACCGGTCTTCCTGATTTATCTCTTCCTATTATTTCTTGCACCCTTGCCTCATTCTTATCAGCTACGTCTTTGATAGCCAGTTTGATGAATTTGGGATCATTGAAGATCGGTATTGTTTTTCCAAGGATCTCCTTGTCAGAGTATCCAAGCAGTCTTTCAGCACTCCTATTCCAGAACAGGACCTGTTCCTCTTCGTCAATTATCATTACTGCATCGTGCGTCTGTTCGATGACGTTTTGAAAGAATGCGTGGGAGGACGCTATGTGCTTGAGTTTGCTGGCGATGCTTCTGAAAATCTCATAGTTCTGCTCCAATTCGGATGATAGGAAATAGACTTCGCCGTAACCTGCAGAAGACGACGGGGTAAG
>JAHIZT010000005.1 GCA_018814355.1 Candidatus Thermoplasmatota archaeon
CGAGATTAGGATTGACAGGAAGTCAAGACCTTATCGGATCATCCCTAAGAAGTAATCCCAAGAAGACGTGATTCATGGCCCGGACCCGGATTATAGCCCAGAATTTACCCCTAATTAAAACTGCCAGCTATAATCTTCAAAGCCAAATGCAGATCAGACTACTACGGGATTCTTTGATGGTAAAGAAATGAGCCAGTCATCGAGGTCCAACGTCGGTGGGATTCGAACCCTATGATTAGCATCGGCCAGCCGATGACACTGGATGCAGCCCTTGGACTCCCGGTTGTCTATAGCAAGTGCTCTATCAAGATCCGTATCCCGATCAATATGAGGATAAGGCCGCCAAAAATCTTGATCTTCTTGCCAAAGATGCTTCCCATCCTTGAACCGAATATGAACCCCAGATAAGATAGCATGAGGGTTACGGTCCCAATGATCAGGACTGGGATTAAGATGGGTGTTTCCAAGAATGCGAAACTGAGACCGACCATCAAAGCATCTATGCTGGTCGCAGCCGCGAGAACGAGTGCTGCGAATATTGTAACATCTTCTTCCTTACCATCTTCACTTTTCGTTGAGTCGTAGATCATCTTTGCGCCAATGAACCCGAGTAGTCCAAATGCGATCCAATGGTCGACTCCCATGATTATGTCCCTTAAACCTAAACCTGCAAACCAGCCGATTACGGGCATCAGCGCCTGAAACCCTCCAAAAAGAGAAGCTAATAGGATTGCAGATCTTCTTCTGTTCTTATTTACAGATATTCCTTTTGCAATTGAAACTGCGAAAGCATCCATGGATAGCCCAATCGCAATTAGAATCACCGTAACGAAATCCATCATTTCACCAGTTGGTCCACCTAGAACGATGAGAGAAGCTCATCTATGATTCCTATTCCAATGTTGAAGGACCTCATCCTGCGCTCAGGAGTTGTGAGATATAATTACTGAATATAATCACTTCGGGGGTACTGAATGATGGTCTTCTGAACCCTCCATGCATACAAACGCGGCTGCATACGTCGTCTCGAAACATGGTGTGATAGGATTGACCAAGAACGCGACAATCGAATACGCCACAAGAGGCATTCGTGTCAATGCGGGCTGTCAGGGCTTTATGGACACGCCAAGACTGAACCGTGTGGGTATAACAACAAACACGGAAACCGAGAGGGCAATTGCCGAAGCACATCCGATGAGACGTCTCTGGAAACCAGACGAGAGCGCTGCTCTTGTAGTCTAGCTTCTCGGTCAGGAATCCTCGTTCGTTACCGGTGCAGCAGTCGCCGTTGACGGTGGGCGCGTCTATATCTGACATTCAACGTCGAATTGTCATAGAGCACAATTGACCTGCGAAGCTAACATCAATATTGTTCGCGAAATTAAAATGTGCGAGGGCCCGGATTTGAACCTTGGCAATGCCGTCACGATACGGCAACCAGCATCCTTCGGAGCGCCCGTCTAGCCGAATCCGGAGGTGGCTTCACAGGGAAACAATCAACTCGACCTGATCGCCATCCTTGAGACCCAACGACCGCCTCAGATGATACTTGCAGATGACCTCTATGATATCCGTGTGATGGGACCTGACCGGAAGCACGACCGCGCATTCCATGTTATGTATCGTAGCGAGAAAACACTTCACGTCTCCGAAAGTCCTGCCCTCTTTCTCGAACCCCTTGATCAGGATGCCCTCGGACTTCCTCATGATGTCGAGTTTAGGAAGCTCAGGGTCCGCCAGCCTCAGGTTTAGTGTCCCCTCAAACGGCTTGAACCACAGCTTCTTCTGGAATTGGTCGGCGTAGGCCTCCTGGTTGACGTAGTATTGTCCCTCACCAAGACCAGAAGCCACACTCCCGATTATGACCAGGTGGTCCTTCATCTCGAAGATCCGCTGGTAGTCGGAGTACTCCTTCCTGAGTAGATCAAATCCCTTGTCCGTTAGCTTGATCCTCTGTCTCCTGGCACCGAGATCCCTCTCGATAAGCCCATCACCGAGCAACTCCAATATCTTCTTCGAAGCAGACTGTTGGCTGATCTCGAGGACGTTCCCGAGCTCTCTTGAAGAAATCGCGATGTAGTCGTGCACTCCACCCATCAGGGCGATGTGCTTCAGCGTCGCAATCTGCTTCTCATGCATGGCGCTGCTCGGATAAGCTAGCCATCATAATAGCTTTTCGTCATCGATGTGTTCAGAAATCGTCGACCACCAGGTAACGCTCGGCCCGCAACCTGATGACTGGAATGCGCTCTTTCCGGAGCCGGCCGATCAGCTCTCTGTCGTTAGTCAATACGGCCGCCGACCGCTCCTCCGCAATACTAAGGACCGCATCGTCGCCTCTCAATTCGGTCTCGACGATCTGATACTTCCTTGCCAATGCGAGCGCGGCCTTCGTGTTCTTGTCGACAACGTTGGAGAGCTCTCCCAGGACCGAGCTTGGGACGAAGACCGGGATCTCGCCGAAAAGCCTCTTCAGCTCTCTGTCGATGTTCACCTTGAACTGGAACGGCATGAGGAGGGCGTTCGCATCCAGGACGATGGCTTTCGGCAGAAGCATCACACGCCTATTCGACGGCGCCATAGCCGATCAAGCGCCACTTGCCGGATATGCGTCTGGATATGGCTATTCTCTGACCCTTCTCGACACAAACGGGAATCTTGAGAGAGACCTCGGCAGAACCTGAGCGGCCGCTCGTGACGACTCCCACGGTCGTGGCCGTCCCCACGCTCAGCATCAAGGGTTCATTTGTCTTGAGGCTCTCCACTGCAAGCTCGGACGCGACGCCCACGACCCTCTGCATGAGCTCCGTCCTGAATGTGATCTCGCTGGTGACCTCAGGCAGAGTCCCGGGGGCTCCGGCGATCCTTCCGACGAATGAATCGGATTTTGTGTAAGTTGGGTCCAAACCGGTCCCGATAGCAACGAGTCCTCCCGGTCCTGCGATTTCCAGCGTCGTTCCGCCGGCATAGAGCGACCTGACCTTGGTGGTGATCGTCTCCCAGCTGACCTTGCTCCCGACCTCGACCTTCCTGCCCGGTCTGATTTCGATCTCGTCCCCGACCTTGAGCTTTCCTTGGGTCAGAGAGCCGCCTATGACTCCGCCCTTGAGCTGATCTATTTCCGTGCCAGGGACATTGATGTCGAACGACCGCGCGACATACATCCTAGCAGGCTTGGACTTGTCCCACTTCGGTGTCGGAATCGTCTTCTCAATGGCCTCGATCAGCATGTCGATGTTGACGTCGTGGTGCGCGGATATGGGTATGATCGGCGCCTTCTCGGCGATCGTGCCCTTGATGAAGTCCTGGATCTCCTTGAAATTCTCTCTGGCCTGCTCCTTGGAGACGATGTCTATCTTGTTCTGAACGACAACTACCTTGTCAACACCTATGATAGTCAGAGCCATCAGGTGTTCCCTGGTCTGCGGCTGAGGACACTTCTCGTTCGCCGCCACGAGAAGCAAAGCTCCGTTCATTATGGCGGCGCCCGAAAGCATTGTGGCCATGAGGGTCTCGTGCCCAGGCGCGTCTACGAACGAAACTGATCTGAGAAGGTCGCACTCACCCTTGCAGTTAGGGCAGGTCGGTTGGTTCGTGTAGCACTCAGGCGCGTCACAGCTCTTGCACTTGTAGAACGCGACGTCTGCGTAGCCGAGCCTGATCGAGATTCCTCTCTTGACCTCTTCAGAATGCCTGTCGGTCCATTCACCCGTCAGAGCCTTCGTCAGCATGGTCTTGCCATGGTCGACATGGCCTATCATGCCGATGTTGGTCTCTGGCTGGCTGGGAACCTTCATTACTGCTTCTTCTCCTCTTTCTTAATCAGCTCAGAAATGGGCTTCATGCCGTGCTGCATGACCTTCATGTTGATCTGGAGGCTGTCCGGCGCAATCGTGTTCCCGCGGACGGTCTTCCTGCGCCTCAGGCCGCCCTTCTTGGAGTTGAAGCCGATGCTCTTCGAGATCAGGAGCTTCTTCCTTCTCGGTCCGGGAAGGTCCTTCCTCATGGGGAACCCGTCCTTGTCGCTGCCCCCGGTGATCTCGAGCTTGTAGCCCGGGAGACCGACGAAGATCCCGTCCACTACATCGCCTATCTTCTTTCCTATCAGCGAGTTGGCGTGGTGACCCGCGACTGGGGCCTGATATGACTTCCCATCTTTTGGATCGCCTATGACGGCCTTGAACTCTGCCAAACAATCCACTCCGGTGTGTGGGACGCCCTATTGCGAAAGGAGTTATATAGGTTTCGGAACTGGAATTGAGATGCTGGTAGGGTCGTACGTCGACATGAATATCATGTGCCGAGAATGTGGTGATGTGAAGGGTGAAAGATTAAACAGATAACCAGAGAGATCCTCAAGAACGTGATGGACAAGGACGTCGACTTCGTCCTGATAGACGCGCGAAAACACGAAGGCTACGACGACGAGCACCTGCCCGGGGCGGTTTCGATCCCATCGGACCACATGGGCGAGCACCTTGTGAGGGAGTACAAGAAGGGCCGCACGATAGTCACATACTGCTCGAGCTTTGAGTGCGATTCGAGCACGATCGCAGCTCAGAAGCTGGAGAAGTACGGCTTCAAGAAGATCCTCGAGTTCAAGGGCGGACTGAAGGACTGGAAGGAAGCAGGGTATCCCACCGAGAAGAAGTGAAGCTACCTTCCCCAGAAAGGCTTCTCCTTGCGCTTTATCACGGCCACCTGCTCCAAGACCTCCGTCTCATCCGGGGTCAGTTTGTAGTTGGCCAGCTCGTGAGCGTGGCTCTCGGGTACGTCTACCAAGAGGACATCCTCGACATCGATCTGCCGGCCGACGACCGCGTCATCGATGGCGACAGCCACCTCCTTGCCCGCAACCGCCTCCTTGAGGGACTCCTCGCCACTCCTTATGCTCTTGATCTTCCCCACGGACTTCCCGTCCTCCTTCATCAGCCCCTGACCTGGCCGTATGCGTCCCGCCAGTATCCTGACGCCGACTATGGCCGGCCTGCTGACTCTGAAGACATGGTCCCTGAGGATCACGACCTTCCCGGGGAAGACCACCTCGAGCCTCTTCTCCAACTCGAGTTCCTTCTTCCGTTCTTCGCACCATTTCTCGTATTCCTCGAGCAGACGGTACATGACGTTGTTCTCGAAGATCTTCACATCGGTCGATAGTGCCTCCGCCTTCGCGTCCTCGTTGATTGCGACATTGAACGCGAATATCGCCCGGTGCATAGGGCTATCGAAGTGCGACGCCTCAACGACATCCTTCCTACTGACGTTCCCGATGTCGATCTTGCGAATCGGGAGCTCCTTGGCCTTCGCCTCGAAGGAGAACGCTTCGAGAGAACCGATCGCATCGCCGCGGACGATTATCCCTTGCGGAGCGAGGTCTACCTTGATCTGGCTCTCTTTCCGGGTCTCCTCCAGGAGCTCTTCCAGGTTCCCGCTGACGACCTTGACCGTTCCCCCGGCCATCGCTTCCTCGAGGCCCTGAGCGATTATCCTTATGCCCGCGGCAGCAGAGGCCTCCTTTACCCTGTCGAACCTCTGCGTGGGGTCTCTTATCTCGTCCAACGGCTTGGGCCTCTGAAGGCCCTTGATCTTGGCGACGATCGGGTCGCCCTTGACGGACGAGACGACTATCTGGTCACCCACCTTGATAGTCCCTTTGTAGATGATCGAGTCAACGGCCGTTCCGATGCCGCGCTCCTCCTTCACTTCGAGGACGGTGCCCTCTCCCGCTCCCTCTTCCGTCCTCAGATCCTCTTCGAGGAACCTCTGAGCGAGCCCTACTAGCATCAGGAGAAGGTCTGGGAGGCCTTCACCGTACTTGCCGCTGACGGGCACGATGGCGACGGTCTTCGTGAAATCCGTTATCTTGTCGAACCTGTCCGCGCTCAAGCCGGTCTTGTCGAATATCTTGCCCGTGAGGTTGTATATCTTCTCCTCGAGCGCGGCAGCTACGCGCGGGTCCTGAATCGCAACTGACTCGCCGAAGGTCTTCCACTCATGGTGCCTCCAACCAGATATCAGGTCGATCTTGTTAGCAGCGATCACAAACGGCGTCCTGAAATTCTTGAGTATGTTGATGGACTCGATCGTCTGAGGTTTGATGCCCTCGTTGATGTCAATCACGAGGACCGCCAGGTCGGCCAAGGCGCCGCCTCTGGTCCTGAGCGTCACGAAGGAATAGTGCCCGGGAGTGTCTATGAACAGCAACCCAGGCACGACGAACTTTCTGTCGCCTATGAGATTCCCGCAGAGCTTGTATATCGTCTCTATCGGCACATCTGTCGCTCCGATGTGCTGGGTTATGCCTCCGGCCTCCCTGCCGACGACCTCGGTCCCCCTGATCATGTCGAGTATGGTGGACTTGCCATGGTCCACATGACCCAAGACTGATACGATCGGGTGCCGGACAGCCATGGCCTCAAAAGAGGACATGCGTTATAAGAAGTTAACCCACTTGGAGGGAAACCCGATCCGACCAACGGTGAGGCTGGCGGTTCATGGCCCAGGCTGTGAAATTGGATGAACGGAGGAAAACAGTCAACGAGAAATGGTTTCAAGATGGGGGTTCACGTTTCGAAAAGCCAGGCCTCGTCCGCCTTCTCGTACTTCTGTAGCTCGTAGTCGTTGAAGAAGAGCTTGATCTCGCGCTTGGCGCTCTCGGAAGAGTCGGACCCGTGGACTATGTTCCTGCCCGTCACTTGCGAGAAGTCCCCTCGGATGGTACCCGGCGCGGCGTCCTGCGGGTTCGTCTTGCCCATCATGGCGCGCACGCCTGCGACGGCGTTCTCCCCCTCGAGGACCATGCAGACCACTGACCCCGAGGTTATGTACGACAGAAGAGGCTCGTAGAACCCCTTGCCCTTGTGCTCCTCGTAGTGCCTCTCTGCAAGCTCCTTCGGGATCTTCATCATCTTCATCGCGCATATCTTGAGCCCGCGGTCCTCGAACCTCTGGATGATCTTCCCGACCAGGCCTCTCTGGACACCGTCAGGCTTGACCATCGCGAAAGTCCGCTCGATCATGTCTTTCCGCCCTCTGAGGGCTTTTCCTTCGGCTCCGCCTTGGGCTTCTGCTTCTGGACCCTGCGCACCTCAGGCTTCTTCGCTTCGGGGGTCTTGGGCGTTTCGGATTTCTTCGCGGGAGCCTTCTTCGCCGGTTCCTCAGCAGCAGGCTCCTTCCCCTCGGCCTTCGGCTTCTCCTGCTTCGGGGCTGGCTTGGCCTCCTCCTTCTTCTCGTCCGGCTTCGCCTCGCCCTTCTTGACCTTTCGGGCCTTCGGAGCTTCCGCCTCAGGCGCCGGTGCGCCCTTCATCCTGATCTGCTTCTCCCTCGCGTAGTACCTGGTCCATGTTGTCCTTCTGGGGATCCTGCCAAGCTGGACGAGATTCTTGAAGCACTTGGATGTGCAGAAGTTGCTGACCGTTCCGTCCTTCTTGATGTACATCCTGCCCGTCCCGGGCTCTATCTCGCTGCCGCAGAACGTGCAGACCCTTCTCTCTACCATTGAACATCACCTTCATTGATCGGCGCCGCTCAGCGCACGCCGAGCTTCCTTGCTTCCCTCGAGGTCTCCTTCAGCATCAGGACATCTCCGACCCTGATGGGACCCATGACGTTCCTGGTTATGATGCGGCCCTTGTCCCGGCCGTCCATGACCCTGACCTTCACCTGGGTCGCCTCTCCGGTCATGCCTGTCCTGCCAATGACCTCGACGACGGTCGATGGAATGCTATCGTCCTCAGGCATCTGGACCACCTACTTCTTCAGCGCCTTCAGCTTTTCGGCTAGATCATCGAGCGCCGGCTTGCCCTTTGCAGCATCGAGTATCGCGACCGCTGCGGTCGGCTTCTCGAGCCCACAGGCGTTCCCCAGCTCTGCCTTGCTGGGAACATACGCGTACGGCACGTTTCGCTCTTCGCAAAGGGCGGGCATGTGCATCAGGATCTCGGGCGGGAAAACGTCCTCGGCCATGATCACAATCAGGGTCTCGCCGCGCTCGACGAGCTTCGTGACCTCGTTGGTGCCCTTCCTGATCTTCCCGCCGTCTCGGGCGAGCTCGACCAGTTCGTACGTCTTGTCAGCTAGTTCCTTCGGCATCTCGAATTTCACATACACAGGCTTTGGCAAGTTGATACCTCCTTCAGGTGCGTGAGCACCGTCATCATTCATCGGCCCTTTTGATGAAAAGAGCAGAATGAGTAATTGCTTGAGGTATAAAAGGGTTGTTGGACATACCTGAGCGAGGGCGGTGACAATGCCGACCAAGGAATCTCCAGAACCTGACCCACCTCGTCTCCCTGGCCTCACCTTTCGCGGATTGCGCGGAGATGCCGATTTCGAGATGATGGCCAAGATAGCGAATGCAAGTTGGTTGGCGGACAAGATGGTCTACGGTACCGCTCCGGAAGACATCTCCCAGGATTACGCCCCTGCATCTAACTTCGATCCCGCGAAGGACTGCTTTATTGCTGATGTGAATGGCCTAATGGTCGGTTTCAGCTCCGTGTTCTGGTACCGGAACGTGAAGAACGAGAGGCTGTACAAACACTCGGCGAATCTGCTGCCAGAGTGGCGTTCCACCGGACTACGAAGGGTGATGCTGCGCATGAACGAGCGCAGGAGCATGGAGATGGCAAAGAACCACCCCAGGGATGAGAGGTGTCTGCTGGAGACCTGGGCGAACACGTCCGATGAGAATCATTGGAGGACGATCATCGAACACGAGGGATACGAACTATCTTGGCATCTTCTGGAGATGGAGCGCCCGAATCTGGAGGATATACCTGAACTCCCTTTGCCCCCAGGGGTCGAGGTCAAGCAGGTAAGACCGGACCAGTACGCGACCGTATGGCATGCAGCAAGGGAGGCGATGAAGGACGACAGAAGCTTCACCGAGGAGCGTTGGAGCGACGAGGAGATGGAACGCTTCACCAAAGCGCCGACATGGACTCCGCATCTGTGGCAGATAGCATGGAAGGGTGACGAAGTCGTCGGCGGCGTCATTGTCTTCATAGATGAGGGGGAGAACATACAGTTCAAGAGGAAGAGAGGCTACACGGAGGGGATCTTCGTCAGTCGGCCATGGCGCCATCAGGGTGTCGCTAGAGCCCTGATAGCCCGCGGCCTCAAGGTCCTCAGAGATCAGGGCATGGAGCAAGCATCTCTTGACGTCGATGCTGACAATCTTTCAGGAGCCCTCAGACTCTACGGGAGCTTGGGATACGAACCTGTCAAGCAGTTCAGGTTCTATCGCAAGCCTATGGACGAGTGAGAGTCCCCGGCCAAAACATCAATCGTGGGAGAAGCTATATCGTTGCTCAATATCCGGTCAGATGGTGACGGACACGGCCGAACCACTCGTACGATTCCAGCCACTTGGCAGAAAGGTCGAGGCGAAGAGAGGAAGCACATTGCTAGACCTCTCAAGAGAGGCCGGCGTGTCGTTGGAATCAATATGCAACTCGCTCGGGAAATGCGGTAAGTGCAGAGTCATCGTAAGGTCAGGGTCCGCAGCCCTCTCGGGAACTACATCCAGCGAGATCAGCGCGCTCGACCCGCAAGAGCTGAAGTTGGGGGCAAGGCTCGCATGCCAGGCCAAGATGATCACCAAGGGAAACGTGGTTGTCGATATCCCGGAGGAGAGCCAGAGAGGCCACCACAGACTGCTCGCCGCGGGTGTGGAGCCGAAGGTGAAGCTTGACCCGGCGGTCAAGAAGATAGTCCTCAAGATTCCTCCCGCGACTTTGAAAGACCTCAGGGCAGACGATGACAGGCTCCTGGAGGTGTTGTACAAGAACGCCCGTGTGTGCTCGAGACTCTCGCCAGGAGTCCACAGGAGACTACCAGAGGCGCTGAGGGAGAAAGGCTGGACCACCACGATCACCCTATTCAGGGACGACGAGGTCATCAGACTAGAGCCGGGCGACACCACTAGGGAGCTATTCGGGATCGCAGTGGACATTGGGACCACTAAGGTCGTCGCATACCTCCTGGACCTGCGTTCGGAGGGCATCGTGGCCACGGAGAGCATCCCTAACCCGCAGATCCCCTACGGCGAGGACCTGATGTCCAGAATATCATATGCTTCGAAGAATGAAAATGGACTTGAGCTGCTCCAGAAGGCCATAGTCGACGGAGTGAATTCTATCATATCAAGGCTGTGCACCTCAGAGCACATCGAACCCGACGACATCCTCGAAGTCATGGTCGTGGGGAACACTGCCATGCATCACATATTCTTCGGGATCCCAGCAACCCATCTGGCAGCGGCGCCCTACGCTCCAGCTGTCAGGACTTCGTTGTCCGTGAACCCTACCCACTTGGGCTTGAACACATACCCGTTCGGGAAGGTGTCATCACTTCCGAACATCGCGGGCTTCGTGGGAGCAGATGCAGTGGCGGACCTGGTGGCAAGCGGACTGTACGATGACAAGAAGATAGGGATGATGATCGATATCGGCACGAATACAGAGATCATCGCCGGCAACAAGGACAGACTCATCAGTTGCTCGTGCGCCTCGGGACCTGCGTTCGAGGGGGCTCACATCAAGTTCGGCATGCGCGCGTCCACGGGCGCCATCGAGCGCGTCTGGATCGACCCATCGAGTCACGAGGTCATGCTTCGCACGATAGATGACGCACCGCCAAGGGGCATCTGCGGCTCAGGAATCGTCGACGCAATCTCGGAGATGTTCAAGGCTGGGATACTAGACCCTTCGGGCAGGATTGCGGTCTCCTCGAAAGACCGTAGGACCAGGAACGGCCCGGACGGGCCCGGGGAATATGTCTTGGCCAAAGCAAATGAGACCTCGACTGGCGAGGACCTGACCATCACCCAGCACGATGTGCAGGAGATCCAGCTCGCCAAGGCTGCGATCTTCACTGGCGTGTCGATTCTGATGAAGAAGCTCAGGCTAAGGTGCTCCGACCTATCGCGAGTATATGCGGCTGGGGCATTCGGGACATATGTGGATGCGTCGAGCGCAATCGCGATCGGGATGTATCCAGATGTCCCGGTCGAACGCATCCGTTTCATCGGGAATGCAGCCGGTTCGGGCGCGAGGATGTGCCTGAGATCGACCAAGATGAGGGACCTGGCAGACAGGCTCTCGCGCGAGGTCGAGTACGTCGAGCTCGCAGCCGAGAAGGACTTCCAGAACGAATTCGCGCAGGCCATGTTCCTCCCCCACAGAGATCTTACCAGGTTCCCGAACCACTCGGCACCCAGACCAAAGGATTGATGAACCTCTCGTCTCCGAATAGATTGACGGCCGTCTCTCAAGCCGGCCTAGAAGAATAATCTACCGGAAGGTCTTTTCTTCAAATCCAATGAACATTGCCAACGATTCGTCGGACGGGCTTCGAATTATCCCCGCGAAGCTTAAATAACATTGCAGCAATCGCGCCCACAACGGATTCTGGTCAGATGAATCGGAATCCGGGGCAATTGTGACAGAGTCAACTACCACCGGATAAATCCAGTGGCTTGTCCTTCCAGTTTTCGTTTAGGGGGTGGTTCCCCGACGGACGCCCTTGCGGGAACGGAGGACGATTGGCTGGCTGACTTTGGGGATGCCGCCCCTCAGATACCGTCACGGTATCAGCAGCCTACTCCCACAGGAAGGCTTCACAGACATCTTATCCGCCCCGTCATTGCTGACGACTTGCCCGTAGGAGCTACGAGAGTGGATTGTCTGAGGAGATACATATA
>JAHIZT010000006.1 GCA_018814355.1 Candidatus Thermoplasmatota archaeon
TCTTCCTCATCATAGGCGCCGGACTGGCGCTCGGGAAGGGGCTACAGGTGTCCGGCGCAGCCCAGTGGATGGCCGACATGATTGCGGGCGCGACAGGCGGCATGCCTATCCTGCTTGTGATGCTCGTGATCGCTCTGGTATCCATCGCGCTCTCGAACTTCATGAGCAACACCGCGACCGCCGCGATTCTCGCTCCCGTGCTAATAAGCGTGGCAGCTGCCATGGGCGTGGACCTCAAGTTTCTCGTGCTCGTGTGCGGCCTATCGGTATCGCTTTCGTTCATCACGCCCATAGGCACTCCCCCCTTCACGCTGATATTCTCAACAGGAATGGTAGCCAGGAGGGACCTGGCAAGAGGAGGGCTGATGGTCACGATTCCCGCGGCCGTAGTGGTCGTGCTGATGGTGTTCATCATGGTAGAGCTTGGGTTCGTATGATGTGAGGTGTGTCCATGAAGGTGTTGGTAGTAGGTGCGGGAAGGCTCGGATCGCAGGTGATAAAGCAGTTGAGGAAAAACCCGGAAATTCAGATTGTCGTGGCGGACGCCCACGAGAAGCCGAACGCGGTCGTCGATGGCGTCATACGCTCCGTAGATCTCCGCGTGCACATCACACCGCTCAACTTCATGGAGATCGTGGACCGAGTGAGGCCGGACCTCGTGATCCTGGCGAGGACCACCGAAGACTGGGAGCAGTCAGACGTGCCAATGGGGTCGGAGTACGTCGCAGGCATGGAGCGAGAACTCACCAGGACCAATGTTGCGGTCCTTCCTGTATGCGAGCAGGTGATGGGACTTCACTGACCCGAGCGACGTTCGCAGCATCTCTAAGTCAGTCTTGTCAAATACGATCTCAGGTTCTCGGATTTGGGAGAGCCGAAACGTGAGTGAGGAATGGACCGAGGTAGGCCCGGATTTCAGCCCATAATCTACAGGTGATTGAAGCTAGATTCATTGTTTACTGGTACAGAATGTGAAGAATTCATCCTCCATTTTCTTACCGATAGAAAATGCTGATGCCTTTCATGGTCGCTATGCGCTCTTTCGTCTCGCCTCTATTGCTAGCACGACCACAACCAAGAGGACCATCACCACGAATGGCATCACGCCGAATTCCGGTATCGGTTCTGAAGGCGTGGCCGTCAGAGGACAGGAGTCCTTGGCACCTGCCACTGAAGACAATCTCGGCAGAGAGCAGCTCGGCGACCAACCAACGATGCCGGGTTATCTGCATGATTCCGGGAAGAGGAGGCTCGCAGTCTACGAGTCCGGCGACTGGATGAAGATTGTGAAGAAGTAGGCACACACCTACTTTCTTCCAATCCCCTTTTCTCCCAAACCCCTACAATTCAAGTCTTCTCTGGAATCTATCCTGCTCTCCACGATTTCAATCTCTGCAGGAGGGCCACATGAAAGACACTGTAGCCATGGACTTAGGTAGCCAGCACGGAGCCCACGCGACCCAAGGCTAGGATGCAGAACAGCATCAGAATCAGTGCGAGACCTATCCTTAGTGCGTAGATCTTCGATCTCGGCCCAGCGAGATATGCGATGAACGTGACCACGAGGACCAAAAAGGAATGCGTCGGGATCATGAAGAAGTAGGACCTAAGGAGCGCACCAGTAATCTCAAGGGCGAACACGTCCACCCACGCTATCGCAATGATGGATAACTGAGCAACGAAAAGCGCAAGCAGTAGCCATGAGTACGTCTTGATCCGAGTCACGCGCTTGTGCTCAACAGTCGAAGACAGAATAGCCAAGGCGTACAACGCCGCAGGAACAACGGCAAGGAGAAGGGACAAGGCCACCCGCAGCTCCCCACCGCCCCGCTCGACCGCAGAGACGATGTAGTTGATCCACGGCAGATAGAGCGATATGACGGACACCGAAAGAAGCGCCTCAGGCATCCATTTCTTCTCCGCGATCCTCTCTATCATGCGCAGTATCTTCATGGCAATCGCTCCATCCAATACAGAGGCTCGTGCCACATGTACGCGATCGGTGATGTTGGTCTTCCCAGCCAGTTCCGGTGCATGCTCGCCCTATAGACTGGGCCTGGAACGCTGTTTCCTCCTGGCCCGAACTTCCAGCTGCTGGAGCCCCACTTGCCGGTATAATCCAGCCAAGGCGAAGGGGACATCATACATATGGGATACGTTGTGTTTGGCACTTCCGGTCCGGAGAACATGGAAGCATGCCCTCCGAGCTGAACATAGATGTGTGGGTGAGTGCCGTTCTTCAGGACCGTTGGATCCGCCCATTCCTTCACTTCGCCATCGTAGTGCTGAGAGCAAGCGATGCTGACTGGCTCTAGCTCGTCCAGCGACATTTCCCGAGACCATTGCTCGAAGACCAGTTGGATCATCTCCCAGTCCCCCTCGTGCGGGGACAACGAATCGTAGAGGTAGAAGAACCAGTATTGGATGACCACGGTGTCGTTGTCAGACGTGAAGGTCCTCGCGTAGATGAGATTCCTGTAGCCGGAGACATTGAATTCCTTGAGCCCGAGGAACGTCTTGCCGTAGTCGAGGGTCAGGAGCGATTCGTGCACTGGATTTTCCGACAGAGGCTCCTTGACTCCTGACCTCTTCAGCTCCGACTGGTTGAGCATCGACCACGTCTCGAGCGGCCCGCTGTCCTCGTACTCATCCAGGTGCAACACGGGAGCGTACCTATTTGCGAGATATGTTCGGTCCACATAGCTGATCTCACGGCCTGTTGTGATCTGGAATATGATTGAGACATCGTCCTCGTCGGCCCCTGCTGTGCCGCCGTAAGACCCATCAGTCTCCCCCGAAGAGTAACCAACGTCGACATCTCCCCAGAACCGCTGGGCCAGAAGATCGTACACGACATGGAGGGTGCTCCCGTTTTGCTTTCTCTCGTCGCCTCCGCCGGATAGGGGAGAGATGTCACATATGTCGTCGGAGGAAGACCCGTCGTCGTCCCATACCTGTATCAGGAGAGGGACCGTCGGTGAATCGTCCGGGACGTTCTTCCATATGGAGTATTGGCCCACGAAGTCGCTGTTGAGCACAATGTGTCTGATGCTCCTGCTCCACATCTTGCTCCCCCATGCGTCTCCTGAACCCCCCTCGATCTCGTCGCGAGGAACCGCTGTGCCGACTCCAAGCAGAACGTAAGGATCCCAGATATTAGTCCCCTCATCAATCGGATCAAGATGCTTCAACTTCTTCACGAGGAGCCTGACACAGAGGTCTGTCACTGGATCCACATCTTTCGAATCGATGACGCCGTCGTGATCGGAGTCGAACACAAGGGTGATGACCATCGAGAAGTATCCTAAGCGTGGGCCGGACAGGTAGTGCGCAACAGCTCGCCATATCTCGCCCGAATGCTCGGCGTCATCGGTCGATCTCACGGGTTCGACCACTATGCTCTCTGAGGACACAGTGGATGGGGAGTACACCGCGTTGGGAATCCAGTTGCTGACGTCAGATGTACTTGCAACGACTCCTCCTGTCCTCCTGCCAAAGCCGTCCCAGAGGCTCACGTCGAAGTTGAACGATTCAAGATGCTCGAAGTCGACGCTCAGGCTGTATGCGTTCGAGGGCACGTTAAACTCGAAAGGCTGGAGTTCGGAGAGAATGCCCACTTTGTCTCCGAGCTTGATACTGACCACTAGCGAGAAGACAGCGCCATGTGGAGATGATGGAACGCAGAATACGCTGGCCTTCCAAAGGCCTCCCAGGCCTTGGGAGACATTGTCAACATCAATCTCCTCCCTACTTTCGTTAGAAGGAAGGTACACGGAATCAGGAATAGATGTTTCCAGAGAAGGCTCGGACACCGTCCTGCCCCCGGTGCGGTCGTTGACCAAATTCCAGACGCTCAGGTCGAGGTCGTTGGACATCGATCCCAGCGGAGTCCATTCTAGAATGGCAGAAAGGTAGGGTCCATTTTGACTGTATGAGCTGCTCGCTGGAACTGTGAAGTAGAAGTCCTGGCTCTCCTGACCCACATCGACCGCCGAACGGAACACATATCTCAGCAGACCCGTCTGTGTGAGATCCACAGGATCATAGATGCCACTCACGTGAGCATCTTTGTCGGAGTATAATGAGCTCGTTCTCGACCGTTCGTCAGCAGGATTCACCTGCCAACAAGAGAAGACCAGAACAAGCACCAAGACTGGACTGAATGCACGTTGACATACACGCAACGCAATCCGATCTCCTCCGTTGATCGTGGACTTGCGAAGTATCATCTGCCTTCCATCCTATGGTTGCAGGATCAGCTGGTTGGGCGCAACTAGCTTTGCAACTCTATATAACTCCTATCATGGAATCCTGGACCCCGCAAAGAAGCATGCTGCGACTCAAGAGGAGACATACTATCATTTGCTCAGGCAAGAAGCGGAACTAGCTGATTTCAGAAGTCCGTCAATAAATCATGTGGATTTGGATCACAGGCGCGTGCTTAGTCTTAAGGGGACACATTCCCTTAAGGCGCGACGGAGAACAAGGGAATGACCAGGGTTGTGGCTGTGAACGGCAGTCCCAAGATGGAGAAGGGAAACACGGAACGAATCTTGAGGCCGTTTCTAGAGGGCATGAAGGAAGTTGGAGCGAAGGTCGATCTTCTCTATGCGAAGCGGCTAGATATCAAGCCCTGCA
>JAHIZT010000007.1 GCA_018814355.1 Candidatus Thermoplasmatota archaeon
ACTTCTTGAAAGTGGATTTCTTCGCGTCGCAGATCGGGCAGAGGTCCGGCGCTTCCCCCTCGCCCGTGTATCCGCACACTGGACAGACCCATATCTCGCCGAACGACGCGTCCTTGCCTGACTCCACTGCGCCCTTCGCCTTCGCGTACATCTGCGCGTGGACCTTTTCCGTCTCGAGCGCCCAGTGCGTGCTCCTGATCGCACCCTTCTCGTCCTGCTTCTCGGCGACCACTTTGAAGGCCGGGTACATCTCATCGACCTCGTAGTTCTCGCCGTCCATGGCGTGCTGCAGATTGTCCTTGGTGCTCTGGATCATGCTGAGCGCTCGCCAGTGGTTCGTCGCGTGGACCTTCTCGGCCTGTGATATGGCCCTGAACAGCCTCGCGACCTGTGGCTTGCCCTCCTGGTCGGCCTTGTCCGCCCAGATGTTGTACTTCATGTATGCCATGCTCTCTCCGGCATAAGCCTCGTTCAGATTCCTCTCAGTCATCTTGTGCATGAGTCTCATTCTCCCCTTATCAGAAAGATGGTCCTTCTCAGCGCGACGGTCCAATAAAGAGTTTTTGCCGATGTGGCCCCCAACGCCTGGGCATCCTTTCATAATGTTCGATTCCTTTCGCCCATCCGACATGGATCCCTTGATTCACCTGGTGCTTCCGCTGCTCTTCCTGCTCGCGCTCAGGATCGATACGAAGAAGGTCCTCCTGTTCGCCCCTCTGACGATCCTTCCCGACTTCGATGCTGCGTTCCAGCTCCACAGGGCGGTGTTCCACAGTTTCATACCTGTGCTCGTGATCCCCGTTGGGCTGATCCTGTACTCGAGGTTCAAGCGGCCAGAGTGGATGCTGAGCGCCCTGCTGGTCCAGTTCTACCTGGCATCCCACATCGTCCTGGATATGGGCGGGGTAGCCTTTGCGTGGCCGTTCACGACTGAGATGCTGTACTTCGACCCCGAGCTCACGTTCAACACGCAAGGAGGAATCAACTTCGTGTTCCACTTGAAGTACGGACTGAAGCCGTATGTCGAGATGGGCATGACGGATTTCCTGTCTAAGAGCGGGTTCGCCCTGCTGTTCCTTGGGCTGCTTGTTATAGCCGTCTTCAGGAAGGAAACGAAGCGCGCAATGATGCACTTTTTTGAGATAATGAGAGGCTTCTGTGCTCAATTGAGGATGTAGGTCAGTACGAGGTCTTGGGTCACGGTTCGGGGTTTGAGCAGGAAAAAGCTATTACCCCCGTCGCAGAATAGCATTCAGAGACATTGGGGAGGCAAAGAGATGTTTGTAATTGCAAAGGCAGTCCTGCTTGCTTTGGCCGTGATGGGCGTAGCCGCGACAGGTGCCGTAGCGGGCGTGGTTCATGTGCCCCAGCAGAAAGCGATAGATATACACAAGGAGCACCTTGGCCAGAACTCGACCATGCCAGCACAGAGCACGCACGGGCAGCAGACCGCGCTCGATCACCTCATGCATAACTATGAGAGATGGATGGCGAAGCCGCACAATGAGACCGTGGACGACAACGAGCTCAGCGAAACTGACTCGGATTGAATATTCAACCATCTGTGTGGTTCAAACCACTTTTTCTTGACTTATTAATAGGTTTGCGGTCCAATGGACATTCTAGGAATTCGCAGGATTCTGGCTATCGGACCTCACACCGAGCCAGCAGCATTCTCAATTTCGATATCGTCGTCTCTCCGATTTATATAGCCCAGAGGGGCCTAGTTTCTACTCACTCACCGACGAGGGTGGCACGGCCTTCATGAGTATCACAGTATCAAAAGACCGCTCCATTGCGAGAAGGAGCATCCGTAGCAGACGACCCACTGCAGGGGTTCTAGTATTCCTGATGCTATTGTCATCGCTCCCAATAATTGCACCGTCGACCTCATCCGACCCGGACATACGGGATAACGGGGACATGACCAGAAGCGTCCTCTGGAATTTCACCAGCGCTGGGGACTACGCGCTCTACGACTCGTCCGTCTCGGGCGGACTGGGCCGGCTCGTGGCTGTTAACGAGACCACTGGTGAGAACTCGACGGCCCAGTACCTTCTTGGCACTGGGACGAACCTCGAGCTTCAGGCCGTTCCGGATTCGATGATGATAGACAACGCCTCGTTGCCAGTGCAGACGATCACGCTTCAGCCAGGTCCTGAGGGAATCGATAATTACCTCGATGAGTGGTTCCCATACTGGACGCCTCCGGAAGGAGGAGATCTGGTACTCAACTCCCAATATGATCCCAACCCCGCCTCCAGCAAGCGGTGCAGTATCGTCATGCAGTTCAACCTGTCAGACGTCTCAGCTGATGCAGTCGTGAAGAAGGCCACGCTACACCTGTATGAGAAGCCGAGTAGAGCGCAAGTCGTAGACTACACAATCCACGCGATTACCTCGAGCTGGGCCGAGGACGGAGTCTCTTGGAGAACCCGGACCTCGCTCTCCAGCTGGGGTAGTGTTGGCGGAGACTTCTCCGCCGAGCCGTTCTCGTGGGGAACAATAGACGGCGCGTCCGGATGGCACACGTTTGACCTGACGAGGCTCGTGGACCATTGGCTTAGGAATACAACCCCGAGTACTACCCCGAACATAGGATTCATCATAGTCCCAAAGCCAGCGCTAGGAGATGCCCAGAAGACCTTCGTCGACTGCGAGATCACGAACAGGCCTGAGCAGAGGCCGAAGCTCGATATCAACTACACGCTCGGCGAGGCGGTGGGAGCGTACGAATCGATCGCGCTTGGACCAGGGACCAACTCGACCTTCACAATCGCAACCTGGAACAACGGGACTTCCTCGAAGGCGTCGGACGAATTCTCCAGGAGTAGCCTCTCTTCGAAGTGGGAGTGGACGCTCGATCCTACGCTCTCGGGCGGTTCGGTCAACTTCGACCGCGCTGGATGGTTGAATGTTACTGGGTCCCAGTCTACATATCGCCCCAACGCGACGACGGGATGCAACTTCCTGCACCAGAACATCACAGGGAACTTCACGGCTGAGACCACACTCCAGGCCAACTTCTCGTCCGACAGCATGGGCGCTGGCCTAATGATGATGAATGATGCCATCACCTGGCTCTCGATATACATGACAGGCGTCCAAGGGAGTGAGCGGATTGTCGCCGAGGTATCGAAGGGAGGAACGAACACCTCCCTCGGCTCGACATCCTGGTCGGACACGACGGCGATCCTGCGGATAGAGAGGAACGGGACGACCTATCAGCTCTTGGCAAGCACGGATGGTGCGACCTGGGTCACTGTTGGTAACTACGCTCCTCAGTACGACTTCGGGCTCAGCGTTTCACTTGGACCTTTAGTGTTCTCGGGTGGTTCCACATCACAGCCGGTCGTCGAGTTCGACTACGTGAGAATCCTACCGGCGGGACAGACGACGATCCTCGAGGTCAGCACCCGGACGGGCAACTCGACCTTGCTGACGGATCCTTCGTGGCCCGTGTGGAGCGCTCCGCTCGGTCCCAACACCGGAGCGTTCATCGGTAGTGCAGGCAGATACATCCAATACCGGGTTACACTGAGAACTACCTGTGATTGGCTGTCTCCTACGTTCTCATACTTCGAGTGTCATTACGAGAGGTTCGCAACCAACGGGACCATAACCACCAGTGGGGTGGCACCGCCTTCGTTCCAGATATGGGAGTCGATGATGGTCACACAGACCCTCTCGGCTGGCGACATTGAGTACCTCTACTCGACAGACCATGGCGGCAGCTGGACTAGTCTCGGTTCCGGGAACTCGTTCGCTCTTTCCATACCAGTACAGACCCTCATGATAAGGGCCGAGCTGAGCACGAGAGACACTTCGGTCACCCCATCCATCGACACAATAGAGGTGGTGTACAGGATATCGCACGCGGGGTTCTACGTGAACGCGCCAGCGACGGTCGTGGCAGGCCAGCTCTTCTCAGTGTACATCGAGCCGAAGGATACGAGCAACAACACTGCGACATGGACGGGTCCAGTGACTCTTCACGCGGTCGATTCCTCAGGAGCCGGAGGCGCATCATCGGAACTGGCAGTCACGCAAGCATCGGTCCCGATGGGTGGTCAGCTGACGGTTGCCACCGAGAGATATGACGTCGCGGAGACCATCAGGGTGCTCGTTTCTGGAGGCGACGCATCTGGGATCAGCCAAAGCATCACCGTCGTCCCCGGACCTGCCAATTTGATCATGATGGAGCCCAACGTCACAACACTGGTCGAGAACTCCAGCAAAGTGTTCACAGCGACGGTCTTTGACGCGCTCGGGAACAACATAACGGGCACCTCTTTCACATGGCATGCAGACGCAGGGCTCGGATCGCTCAATGCGACGACCGGAAGCACGGTGAACCTGACAACCGTGGAGACCGAGTCCTCAGGATACCTCTCTGTAAGTGCAGCGGGTTTGACAGCGTCGATGTTCATCTTCGTCTCACCTTTGAAGCAATCTCCACAAATCGATCCCGACATTCCCGTCCAGATCAAACCAGAGGATTTCGGTTCGTGGACCATTGACCTCAGCCCTTACATCTCGGACAATGAGGATAACCTCACGCAGCTCAGGTGGTACACACTCAACGAGACCGTCGTGAAAGTGACGGGTGAGAACCGTACGGGAGACCTGTTCATGACGTTCACGACAGTCCAGGACATGTTCGGAATCAACCTGCTCGAGCTTTGGGTGGTCGACTCGGACCGGATGAGTTCCAAGGCGACGATCAGGGTTGAAATCACCCCGGTCAACGACCCTCCGAAGATTGATCCGATCGATCCAATCGTTGTGCGATACGATGATCCATATCAGTACAATCTCGCGTATTATGTGAGGGATGTCGATGCATCCCCTGAAGAACTCACTCTATGGGTGGACACTCAAAGCGCGGAATTCGTCCATGTCACAAGCCTGTGGCTGACATTCCTATATCCCGAGCGGCTCAACGGCACGCAGCAGACTGTCTTCCTGTCGGTGTCGGATGGAGAGTACGTTGCCTCGACTGTCATCCGGGTGTATGTTTCCGACGACCAGGTGCCAAGGACTTTTGGACCACTCCCGGACCAAGTCATGTATCAAGGCGATGTCAAACGAGGAGCATTCGACCTGGACGACTACTTCAGCGATCCTGACGGTTCCAACCTCTACTACACGAATGGTAACACGCATGTCGGGGTGACAATCCAGCTCAACCACACGGTTGATTTCTACGCCCCTAACAACTGGGCCGGGCAGGAATACATCGTATTCACGGCAAAAGACGACAAAGGAGCGAGGGTCGAAAGCGCTCTAAACATGAAGGTCCTTGCAGTGAACCAGCCCCCGACCATATCGAATGTTCCAGACCTCGTCGTCAGATATGGACTGCGGTACGACTTCGACCTCAGCCCCTACATCGGGGACCTGGACGATGATATCGAGGCGCTCATCGTGACGGCCGGAGACCCGCACGCATGGACCATTGGCACGTTGCTCTCGATGTTGTATCCTAGTGCCATGACTGGCTTGAAGGTGCCCGTGAACATCACGGTTAGTGACGGCCTCCTTTCTGACTGGTGGACGATAAACGTGACTATATCCAGCGATTACCCCCCAGAGCTGGTAATGGCTGCGCCTGACCACTCGTTCCTTGAGGACAATCCCATAGACTATCCAGTACTTGGACACCTTGACGATTTCTTCATGGATGTGGATGGCGATTCGCTGACATACGGCGCGTTTGTTTCTGTAAAGAACATCACAGCCACGGTCGTGGCCACTGACGGAAACTGGTCAATTCACTTCAGCCAAGAGGAGAACTGGAACGGCTTGGCAAATCTGACATTCAGGGCAACAGACGGACAGGGCGCGCTCGCGGAGACCACCGTGGTCCTCAAGGTTTTGAGCGTGCCAGACCAGCCTGTGCTCAGCTTGCCCGACTCCTTCACGGCGATTCAAGGTTCTCGTTCACTGCTTGAGTTGAGTAAGAACGTCACGGATCCGGACTCAGTCCTGGCAGACTTCAGGTGGGTGCTGGATTCTGAATATCCTGAGTTCATGAGCATCCATGGAGGAATCATTGTTCTCGATTTCCCCGAGGATTTCCTGATGGATGGGGAGAGATCCAGGACGATCACTGTGACTGTCTCGGTGACCGACCAAGACAATCTCATAAGCACAGACAACATGACAATCATAGTAACGAGGCGTGTCGTCGCCACAAACCAGAACCCCATGCTCTGGTTGGGTCTTCTTGGCTCCGCGGGAACCGCGGCCGTCGTATCAGCCTATGCGATTACCCGGCGCAGGAAGCCTTTCGTGGTCCAGGACATGATGCTGATACATGACGACGGGTTCCTGATCGGAAGGCACGCGAGCCCGCACGCTGGCGAGGTGGACGAGGACATACTGAGCGGGATGCTCACGGCCGTCCTGAACTTCGTGGAGGATTCGATGTCCACCACGATGAACGAACTCAAGACCTTCGGGTTCAAGGAGTACCAGGTGCTCGTCAGCAGGGGCCAGAAGACCTTCGTGGCAGTGGTCTACGAGGGGGACGTCCCAGACAGCATCGAGAAGCCCCTCACCGAGTTCATCGAGACCGTCGAGCGCGTCTACAAGAAGAAGCTCGTCAACTGGTCTGGAGACATAGAGACGGACTTCGCCGGGGTCGAAGTGCTCATCCAGGCGTTCGTGAAGGAGCACTCGAAAAAGGGAAAGGCGAAGACGAGCGGCATCTGGAAGGCCACGTAAACGAAGCCAGGGAAGATATCAGGCCGATGAGAAGAAATCGGGCATTCCTCACGTGAGACGACAGAAGCGGTTCGGGCCGTACGCCCCTTTTCAGGAATTGCATGAGGAGTCTTTTGTTCTCCTTGCCAAAGCACCCTCAAGGTGAGAACCTCACAACTAATTCGCAGCAATACCAGCAATCTCGAAATTGCTCAACCTCACATTCGCCGCGACCAGAGCAGCGTCCACGGGCATTGCTGCAGGCGTCGTGCACATGCCAATGCAGAGATGACTATTGAAGTCGCACAAAGACACCAACGATCCTGACAATAACAAGACCGGGTTGGATATCGACTGACGGATTCAACCAGACGCTTGGTTCAGACTCCCCTTATCGGCCATATTTATACTTTTTCCATATTCGTCGTGTTCTGGCAATCCATAGGGCATCTGGACGTTTCCTGAAGTCCCAAGCCAGCAGTATTCTCAAAACCGAGAACGGAGCCTCGATGGTATATATACTGTCCGGGTCAGTAGTTCAATCCTGCGAATCGATACGGGTAGGTCACGCTGAATGTCCGGAGATTCACCGAATGCGTCAGTACGAGCTAGCATCGGAAGCAGACGATCAAGAGTCCTGCTTGCATCCGCTGTTTGCGCGCTCTTCCTTCTGTCACCTTTCCTGTCCATAGTCCCAGGTGTCTCCTCTGAGCCGACGAAGATCAAGAACGCGGACGGCTCGAGGAGCCTCGTGTGGGATTTCAATGACCCCGCGAATTACACGACAACCAATGCGGTCGTTGGGGAGGGGTTCGGGGCGTTGCAGTATGGGAACGAGACACTCGTTGAGAACTCCGCCGCTGGTTACAGCCAAGGAGTGACGCAACAGGGCCTCGACATAGCATCCATTCCTGGGTCGATCATCCTCAACGATTCATCGAAGCAGGTCTACAATCTAACGCTCCAGCCCGGACCTGAGGGCGAGGACAACTACATGGACGAGGACCACAAGAACACGAACTACGGGGATTCGAATACGCTGTTCCTAGACAGCGAAAACGGGAAGGAGTTGAGGGCCTTGCTACGTTTCGATCTTACACCGGTGCCCGCAGGAGCGGTCGTGCACGACGCCGTGCTCTGGCTTTACCTCAAGAGCGGCGGAAGGGCAGAGACATTCGCTTACAACGTGTATTCGGTCACGAAGCCTTGGGTGGAGATGGAATCCAACTGGAACTTCTACTCGACCGGCAACACGTGGGTGACCCCCGGTGGTGACTACGACCCGCTCTCCTTCTATCGTCGCACGCTCGAGAACATCGTCGGCTGGCACCCGATGGATATGTCGAGGCTGGTCGACCTCTGGACTCGGGGCCTTGTGACGAACAACGGCATCATCATCGTTCCTGATTCCGTGGCTGGAAACGCATTCAAGCCCTTTGTGTCATCTGATGATAGCAATGCGGCGCAGCGGCCGAAGCTGATCATCAACTACACAATGCCCGTATCGGGCGGGCTGTACGAGTCGAGCGCCCTCGGTCCAGGGACTAACGAACTATTCACTTTGATGAGCTGGACGAACTCAACCCTCTCTAGGGCGTCGGATGAGTTCAATGGCTCGACGCTCAACACGAAATGGAGCTGGCTCAACGACCCGTCAGCCGGGTCCGGCGCCTGGGACATCGGCCAGACTGCGCCTGGCTGGCTGCACATGACAGGCGAAGGGCTTCACGACCTCAAGGACCTGGGAGCGAACTTCCTCTATCAGAATATCACAGGCTCTTTCAACGCATCAACAAGGATCACTACGAATTTCTCTGCCGCCGCGATGGGCGCGGGAATCCTACTAGCTGATGACAACCGGAGCTGGATAGCGCTCTCTCTCTCGGGCACCGGGAGCAACGCCAAGATCGTAGGCGAGGTGAGTGAGGGCGGAGCCCGCAGCAACCTAGGGACTGTCGCGTGGTCCAACCAGGTCTCCGCGTATCTGGGCATGGAGTGCAATGGCGGTTCAATCAAGATGTTCTACAGCGCGGACGGGGTCTCATGGACACTTGCATTCAGTTACACTCCGCGAGTGCCATTTATGAACAGGCTGATGCTTGGGGCCGTGATCTTCTCAGGCACTGCATCGGTAAGCCCTGTTGCGGAATGGGATTACTTCAGGATCGACCCAATCGGGAACCCCACATCTCTCGAGATGAAGGCAAGAGTCGGCAACTCGACCACGCCCGGAGACGCCTCATGGGAGACCTGGGGGGGCACACTGTCACCGAACACAGGAGTCGTAATCGGCAAGACCGCAAGGTACCTCCAGTACAGGCTGGTGCTCACCAGCTGGCAGGATTGGGTCACGCCGGCTTTCTTAGGGATGACGGTCAACTATGAAAGGTACGCCCCCTTCGGGACCATATTCACGCAGGACCAGACGATATTCAATCTCAGGGAATGGATCACTATCACCACTGACGAGAATGAGATGGGGGGCTCCGTCCAGTACGCCTACTCGACCGATCACGGCGCTTATTGGTCACCTCTGGGCGGCGGGGGATCGTATGATATCTCGTTCCTCTCGAACAAGTCGATAATGATCCGAATCGACATCTCCACGCCGGACACGCGGATCACGCCGCTCATCAACCTCGTGAACATATCGTACTCCGTCACGCCGAGCTCGTTCTACATAGAGCCTGCGGTCACGGTCGTGATTGCGGGGCAGCCGTTCCAGTTCAGAATCTACGCTAGGGACGAGACCAACTCCACGATAATCAACTGGGCGGGCTCCATCCAGCTCCACGCATTGGACGCGACCGGAACAATGGATGCGAGCTCTGAGCTATCGGACACCACCGCACACATCAGCGTGAACGGGTTTGTGACCAAGCTTGGGGAGACATACGATGTCGTCGAAACCATCAGGATAATGGCCAGCGCGGAGGGTGCGTCCGGGATCAGCCCGCCGATAACAATCATTCCTGCATCCGTTTCTTACATAATCATCCAGCCAACGATCACCCAGCTGATGGAATTCGAGTCCCAGAACTACACGGCAACGGTATACGATGGATTGGGGAACGAAATCACGGACGCCCCCGTCGGCTGGGCAGCAGACCCGGCGATAGGCACTCTGAATGCCACCAGCGGACCAGCCGTGCAGCTGCTCACTGGCGCCGGCGGACAGGAGGGGTATCTGACGGCATCCGTAGGGAGCATTACCAGCGATCTCTTCATCAATGTCCTCTCGCCAATCTTCGCACCCGTGTTCTCAGGTCCCATCCCTGACCAGGTGAAGCCGGAGGACTACGGTTCGTGGACGCTCAATATCACATCCTACGTATCGGACACTGAAGACAGTCACTCCGAGCTGAGATGGTATGTGACGAACGAGAGGGTAATCACGGTCGCGGGCGAGAACAAAACCGGCGATTTGGTAATCGAGTTCAGCACCAAGAAAGACATGAACGGAGTGAACATCCTCAATCTAGTTGTCGTGGACTCGGACGGGCTGACGGCAACGACCACAATCAAAGTGGACATCCAGGCGGTCAACGACCCGCCGCTGATAGACCACATCTCGCCCCTCGTGGTTACCTGGGGAGTCGACTACACCTACGATTTCAAGTACTACATCCACGACGCTGACAACACCTACGAGCAACTCTCCCTGAGAACGGACGTCGCGAGTGATCCCTACACGACGGTCACATGGCTCAAGATCACCTTCACCTATCCACAGAGTCTCAACGGCACAGACCAGTACGTGGTCGTCACGGTGAGCGACGGCGAGCTCGAGAGCTCAACGGTCGTAAGGATAACCGTCTCGAACGACATGACCCCCGTATCGACCCGGTTGCCCGACCTTATCATGAACCAAGGCGAGTACAAGCTAGGTTACTTCAACCTGAGCAACTACTTCTCGGATCCGGACGATACTGTCCTCTACTACGCCTCAGGAGCCTCCAAAGTCAAGGTCAACATCAACCTAGACCACACCGTGGACTTCACAGCGCCCATCGACTGGTCCGGCACTGAGTACATCGTATTCATAGCTCAAGACCCCGAAGGGGCAAGGTCCGAGGAGGCGATGTCCGTGACCATCCTGCATGTGAACCAGCCGCCGTCAATAGGCGACGTTCCCAACCTCAGGGTCCAGTACGACCACAGGTACGATTTCGACCTCACACCCTACATCTATGACCCAGACATTGCGACCGAAACGTTGTCGATAAGTACGGACGACACACACATCGCAGTCATAGGGATGACGATATCACTGCTGTATCCTCAATCGATGAACGGGTCGGTCATAGACGTGATAATCACGGTCAGCGACGGCGAGCTGACTGCGTCGCGGTCAATCCAGATCACCATCGGAGACGACCCCCCACCGATCGCGAGAGATCCGCCTGACCATTCGTTCCAGGAAGACGCGCTACCACCGGAGACGCGGTATCCTGCGGGGTCGGTCCTCGAGGACTACTTCAACGACGTGGAGGACTCCGACCCGCTGACATTCTTCGCATTCACATCTTCGCCCAACGTCACCGCCGAAATCGTATATGTCGGTGCGGGAAGCAGCACCGTCCAGTTCGTGACCGACGAGAACTACAACGGCATCTGCTCCGTGACCGTACGTGCGACTGACCTCGAGGGCTCGATCGTCGAGGAGACCATCACACTTGAGGTCATCCCCGTGAACGACGCACCATCCCTGAGCCCGCCCGCCAACCAGAACATGACAGAGGGAGCCCAGGTCGCGATGGACTTGGCGCTGTTCGTAGAAGATCCGGACGTCGAGGACACAGAATTCGAGTTCCTGGCACACTGCGACTACGACCAGTACATCGAAGTCCACGGGAGTGTGCTCGTGTTGAACTTCCCCAAGGGGTTCGTACCCGATGGCGTTGACTCCAAGACTGTCAATGTCGAGATCAGGGTGCGAGACAAAGGGGGGCTCATGGATACAAAGATCATGACTGTCACTGTCTTGAAGGCCCCTGCGATCGCGGCGAAGGACAATCCATGGCTCTATCTAGGATTGCTCATGACCGGAGGCGCCGCCCTCGGCCTGCTCGCAGTGGCTGTGAACCGCAGGAAGAAGCCGTTCATCGTCCAGGACATGATGCTGATACACGATGACGGGTTCCTGATCGGAAGGCATGCGAACCCACACGCCGGCGAGATAGACCAGGACATACTGAGCGGAATGCTCACGGCTGTCCTGAACTTCGTGGAGGATTCGATGTCCGCCACGACGAACGAGCTCAAGACCTTCGGATTCAAGGAGTACCAGGTGCTCGTCAGCCGAGGCCAGAAGACCTTCGTGGCATTGGTCTACGAGGGAGACATCCCAGACGGAATCGAGAAGCCGCTGGGCGAGTTCATAGGGACGGTCGAGCGCATCTACAAGAAGAAGCTGGCCAATTGGACCGGGGACATAGAGACGGACTTCGCAGGGGTCGAAGTGCTCATCCAGGCGTTCGTGAAGGATCACTCGAAGAAGGGGAAGGCGAAGATGAGCGGCATCTGGAGAACCATGCAGACAAAAGCCAAGGGAACGGTCAAGCCATAGAAGGCCACGGTCAACACGATCACAAGAACTAGTGCGGACGGCGAGCGCGAGGTGCCGAAGACCGACGGACCGAACCCGAAGTGAGCGTCTCTTCCTCGAGCGCGGATTCAAGGATATCTAGTCCCGTGTTGAGAAGCGTCTTATTGATCGTGAGCGGAGGATGCAGTCTCACGACATTTCTGAGCTTGCCCCCGGAAGTCAAGTAGAGCCCTTTCCTGAAGCAGTTCATCTGGATGTTCCTTGCCAGCTCGGGCGCCGGCTCCTTCCCCTTCTTCGTCTTGACGAGTTCGATTGCCATCATCGCCCCTAGGCCCCGGGCGTCTCCGACCACCTCGAACCGCTTCTTCCATTCGTCCATGCGCCTCTTGATGACGCTGTGGAGCAACTTCACGTTGGGGAGCGCCTTCCTGGTGAGCTTGATGGCTTCGAGCGCGCCAGCGCAAGCGATCGGAGAGCCTCCATATGTCCCGCCGAGGCTCCCGTGGCTAGGGGCGTCCATGATCTCGGCCCGGCCCGTCACGGCTCCGATCGGAAGGCCCATCGAGAGCGATTTGCCCGTGACGATTAAGTCCGGCTCGACCTTCCAGTGCTCGATGCCGAAGAACTTGCCCGTCCTGCCGAAGCCCGCCTGGATCTCGTCGTCGACGAACAGTATCTGGTTGTCGTCGCAGATCTCCTTGACCCGCTCCCAGTAGCCCTTGGGCGGGTTGATGAACCCGCCGGACCCCTGGACTGGCTCGGCGATCAGGCAGCAGACATCGCCTTTCAATGGCTCGCTCGTGACCGCCTCCTCTATGACGTCAGCGCATGCGAGATTGCAGGACGGGTACTCCAGGCCCAGATGGCACCTGTAGCAGTAAGCATATTCGACGAGCTGTATGAACGGCATCAGTGGGCCGAAGCCTTCTCGGTACCGCATCTCCTCTCCGGAGAGCGAGATGTCGAGATAGGTCCTGCCGTGGAACGCGGTTGTGTAGGACACTAGCCATCTCTTCTTGCTGTAAGCTCGAGCTATCTTGACGGCGTTCTCGATCGCCTCGGAGCCGCTGGCGAGGAAGAGGCTCTTCTTCAGGTCTCCCGGGCATATCTTGGCCATCTCCTCGGCAAGACGCAGGTAAGGCTCGTAAGTCGAGACCATGAAACAGATATGCTCGAACTTGTCGATCTGGTCCTTCCACGCCTTCACGACCTCCTTGGGCCTGTGGCCGCAGTTGAGGACGCCGAGTCCGACGGTGAAGTCGAGGTAGACGTTGCCGTCGACGTCCCGAAGGAACGGTCCCTCGGCGACATCTATCTCGGCCGGCAGTTGGACCTTGAGTCCGTCGGTGACGAACTCCTCCTTTCTCGCCATCGCGGCCTTCGACTTCGGTCCCGGCGGGTCGACCATGATCTTGGGGCCTTTGAGTTTCCATGACTTTGCCAAATCATCACGCTCGCTCTGTACGAATTGAGCTGAGGAGGCGAATACGCTCGGATGCAGATAAAGAATCAGACCTGATTCCGGAAATGAAACAAGCGACTAACGGCGAAGGACTGAATAGGGCAGTGGATAATCGCCTACTGTGGGAGCTGTGGAAGAGCAAAAGGAGGCAACGGCAAGCTCGGCCCTGAGAACCCGCCTTGTCGAGTTTACCATCTTGGTGGTGGCTTCAATCCTTGTTCTGAGACTGATAGGCGCACCACCTCTCCTTATCCTTGAGGTCTTCGGCCTAGCTGCGATCCTGGGCATATCCGCAGTGCTTCTGATTCCCGAGTTCGGTGGCAAGATTCGTTTCCGATAGGACCTGGGAGCGGTCCATCGAGAGGGCCTTCGACGTACACCACGCTAGATGAGTGCAACTCCTGGGACATCGTCTCGTTCGACACGACGGCGACCCCGAACAGGAACTCCTGGGGCCCGGTTGAGTTCCAGTCGGTCTCCAGGACAAAGAAGGATGATGAGTTCAAATCAATCCCCTCCCTGAGGTCGTACGGCAATCCCCTGCGCCCATTCAGATCGAACAGCCTCGCCCCCGTCTCTCAGATGAATCCGGAGCACCCCCAAGAGGTAGCATCGTGCTACATGGCATACATGTAGTGACAACCCATTTGACCGACGGTCAGCACTCCCCAGCGTGCAGAAACGCTTCGTCTTTGTGGATGAGTCGGGCGATTTCGGATTTGGCACAGGTTCGTCGAGATACATCACTCTCTGCGCCGTGATGACTCGACAACCCGAGTTGCTCGACCGTATCCCGAAGAAGATTCGCAGAAGAAGGCTGAAGAAGAGTCTCATAAGGAAGCCTGAGCTCAAGTTCTACAGCACCAGCCCCGAGATCAGAAAGGCAGTGCTGACTGAAACTGCCGCGATTCAAGACCTTGCAGTCGCAAGCCTCACAGTGGATAAGGCGCGCGCTGGCCAAAGACGGATTGGGAGAGGCCATGAGTTCTACTGTCATCTCGCAGGGCAACTGGTCTGCGATGTGGTTTGGTTGGACAGGTCGGTCCGTCACTATGACATTGTCTTCGACGCAAGACCGCTCGACCGCTCACTTGGACATGGATTCGACAGATATTTGGAAGGCGCAATCCGTCATCGCTGCGACGAGCTCGGAGCGATTCCCCCGAGAGTGCGCATTTCCAGATTCGATTCCCAGAACTCAAGAGGACTTCAGGTCGCGGACTATGTCGCCGGAGCGATTCAAAGGAAGTTCGAAATGAGGGATTCGAGCTACTACGACATAATCGCCCACAAGGTTATGACCGAGAAACGGCTCTTCTTCAGCTGAGAGAAAAGCGCAGACCCTGGCCGGATTATTACCCGTGCACCTCATGGCGCACCATGACCAGCCAGGACTTACCTGC
>JAHIZT010000008.1 GCA_018814355.1 Candidatus Thermoplasmatota archaeon
ATGCGACCTGTGAACCCTCGGTTCAAGCCGTGGCCCGGGTGAGTCTTCTTTGCCTCTATCGTTGGCAAGGATTGTGGGCGGATTCCGAGGAGCGGAGCAGAACGCAGGCTGCCTCTCGCTAGCTATCATCCTTTCAAGATGCGCATGTACTCAGTCACGTGAGCTTCCGGGCTGAATCTCTCCTCGTAGGTTTTCCTTGCCATCTTGCCCTTGGTCCGCAGCAATTCCCTGTCGCCCCACAGAGCGACCAGCGATTTACTGAGCTCTTGCACATTCCCTGCCTCAAAGAGCATCGAACCCGACTCAGGCGTGAGGATCTCGGGTAGGCCACCTTCTCTCGTCCCCAGGACCGAGACTCCGTACGAGAAAGCCTCCAATGCAGTGGAGGGAGCGTTCTCCGGCCACTCCGAAGGGACGACCATGAGGGCTGCTTGACTCATCAGTGCTCTCAGGTCCTGGCTGGCAAGGAACCCGGGGACGGAGACCCTGTTCTGAACTCCTTCCGACTGGACCCGCGCCCGAAGCTCGCCCTTGAGAGGCCCTTCTCCGACAATCGCGAGTTTGAATCTCTGGTCAACCTTGCTATTGATGAAGGCCTGCAAGAGAGTATGCGGGCCCTTCCTCCTCTCGAGTATTCCGACAAAGACGATGGTCTCGCCTCTCTGGCTCGTCCCGCCAGCTCCCGGTCCTGGATCTGGTACGAATCCCCTGAGCACTCGATGGACTAGGATCCCATCTGTTCGCAGCCGTTCGGCCATGAACTCGCTTGGACAGAGGACCTTGAAGCGCTCGGGAAACTCCAGCACGCGCCGCCCGCGTGCCCTCCATATCTGGGGAGGCCTCCTCCATCTGATCAGACACATCTGGCACAGATATGGATTGAGGCAGATGCGATTGCCAGGCCTGATGAGATTCGACCGCGGACATACAGAATAGTAGTCATGGGCAGTGTAAAGCTGCTGAGGACCAATGATCGCGAACGGTCTTCCGATGAACCCTTTTGTGTTGTGCCAGTGGATGACGTCCGGAGAGAGTCGTTTGGCAGTCGACTCCAGCCAGGTCCTGGCGCGAGAGCTAACTCCGAGGGTTAGGCTGAGCGAGAGCTTCAGCCTCGGCGCCGCAGGTGAGTATTCGTGCCTCATGATTCTCTCCATTCGATCCTCCTGCTGGCTCTGAGGTACATCACCTCGGAGGATGCGGAAGACGGAGGGGTCGTACGCGACGTGGACTTCGTGCCCTCTCCGCGCTAGTTCGTTCGCAAGATAGCCCACGAATATTGCATCTCCTCCCATTTTGTAGGGTGGGAAGTGGGTCGATACCATCAGGAATTTGAAGATCTCCAAGTTTCATTCCCCTGCCGCGTTCCTTTCTCGCGCATGTCTGGTTATTACCTCTTCGTAATATTCTGCGGTCTTGCGCGCCGCGTCGTGCCAATTGTATTTGCCAACCACGGATTCCCTTGCCCTGCGGCCGAGGCTGGTTCTGAGTTCTTTGTCCTCCACAAGCCTGATCAACGAATCGGCTAGGGCATCGGCGTCATCGGTCGGGATGAGCATGCCGTTCGTGCCGTTGTCCACCATCTCGGGGATTCCACCCACTGGTGTGGAGACCACTGCGCACTGGGAAGCCATCGCCTCGAGGATGCAGGACGGGAAGTTCTCGTAGAACGACGGGAGGACGAAGATGTCAGAGAGCGCGTACAGTAGGGGCGGAACGTCGCGGGGAACATGCCCAAGATAAGTCAGGTTGCGGTCAGGTGTGCTGAACTCCGGTTTGTTCCCGGCGCCTGCAAAGATGAAATGGGCGTCGGTCTTGCTGAGGACCTTCGGGATGGCCCTGAGAAGCAAGTCTACACCTTTTCGCGTCGCCATCCTTGAGAGATAGAGCACCTTCGGCATGCCGATCTCAGCAAGTTGCGGAAACCTGGCCCTTGCCTCGCTAGCTCTCGACGGAGAGAAGGTCCGATCCTCCACGCCTATGTCTATCACGCGGATCCTCGATTCCTCTATCCCTTGCCTGCTGACCATTGACTTCTTGGCCCAATTGGATACTGTGATGTAGTATCGTTGGTTAGTGTAGTACCGGGCTTCCAGGAATCCCAGAGCTGGTCCGAGGACTTGCACGAACCTCTCTGACAGGCTCAGTTGACTCGAGGAGAGCGAGGCGCTCTTGAGTGCCTCGGAATGCCCTTCTACCGTCGTGTGCATCGTGGTGACTATCGGCGCGTCCAGCCTCCTTGGCGATACGAGATAATCCGGCATTGCGCTCTGGGAGTGGATTATGTCGGGCTTATCTTTCTTGACGATATCCGGGACGTACTGGCTGCAGTTCAGCTGGAACGAGAAGTTCTTGAAGAAAGTATCGCTTGCGCTGCCAAGGTAGGTCACCCTAGTGTTTCTGGGGAGATCGAGTTCAGAATCTGTCTTCCGACCAGCCCCGTCGCCCGCGACGCCTTTGTTCCTTGGCGTGACTATGTGCACGGATACGTCATCCGGGAAGTACTTCGCGAGCTGTAGGACATAGTTGCCAACCCCGCCGTAGACAGGGAGAAACTCGGGTGTAAGCATCAGGACTCTCAATTCGACCACTGGTGGGGAACCGTATGGACCTTCTTCCTCTATAACTTTCTAGAGGCTATCTGCCTTTCAATGTGCTGGTGTCTCGGCAGGCCAGCTGTAGATTGGATCGTGCATGGCCGCTGGCTCATCGACGGCGCTGTATTGTATGTACAAGTGGTTGAAGTCACGTCTGTGGTCAAGCGCAAAAGTGCGGAGCGAGAGTTCAAGATTCATTTTCGTCGCACTGTTAGGATGGAGCTGTTATGGCACTCCCTTTATGGAGCCACTAAATACTTCTGGGCGAATGCGCTTGGCATGCCTGTGGCGCTTCCTCGTGACACTGTCGAATGGTACAAGGATAAGGAGACGGGCGTAGACCTTACCTATCTTTTTCATCTAGTTGCAAGGAGATTCGAAGGAAAGAGAGCCCTCGACTTGGGCTGCGCTGGAGGCGACTATCTCGCGCTCTTTCCCAAGGGGTCCGTCGGCCTTGAGGCATCCGCCCCGAGTCTTGAAGCCTGCCGCACAAAGGGCCTGGACGCGAGATACGGGGACCTGAACCGCCCGCTGGAGTTCAATGATTGCGAGTTCGATGTCGTGTTGTGTTCGCACGTGCTTGAGCACGTCGATTCGCCCGTCAATCTTCTGAGGGAGGCGTGGAGAGTGCTGAGACCGGATGGCCTGGTGCTGATTGCTGTCCCGAATGAGGACTCGTTGGCCAACAGGATAGGACACGACCCCTACTTCGGAGGACATTTTGAGCACCTGTACAGCTTCTCGAAAGACAATCTTCTGGCTCTGTGCTCACGAACAGGGTTCGAGGTCGAGACTGTCTTACATGGAGTGTACTTCCTGAACCGGCTCTTTGAGTCGTCGCCCGCACTGGCGAAGGCGCTTCAGAGCGCATACCAGCTGGTCGGTCACAGGTTTTTTCCCTATCTGACAAGCCAGTACTGGGTTGTCGGGAGGAAATCAGGAGTGGTCGGCGGCCCACCCATTTGAGGAGCTCGGGCTCATCGCATGGTACGAGACAATCACATCCCTGGAGTCAAGAATGTTGGCACAGAACTAGCTCGACTCCTGGGTGGAGCCAATTTTCGCTGACTTCTGGCCCTATCCAGGATGTCGCATTTGAAGGGTTTCTGAAGAGCGAGTCAGCGAGAAGGGATAAATAGCTCCTCCCTCTGTCACATCACTGTGAATCCTAGGGACGCCTTCATCGCCGTCACGTATGCATGCAATGCCAGGTGCCAGATGTGTAACATCTGGAAGACCCCGCCGGCCAATTTGCTTAGGCCGGATGAGTACTCGAAATTGCCCTTGTCTCTCAGGACCATCAACATCAGTGGTGGCGAGCCCTTTCTTAGAAGCGATCTGGTCGAAGTCGTGCGAGAGATTCATTCCATCCTGCCGAACGCCAGGCTCGTATTCTCCACGAATGGGTCCATGACTGAGACTGTGATCTCCAAGCTGAATCAGATCAGGGCATTCCACCCTCGCATCGGTGTGGGTGTATCGATCGACGGCATCGGTCCGACACACGACAAGATCCGAGGAGTTCCTGGGATATTCGATCGTGCCATCTCCACCGTGAAGAAGCTGAAGGAAGCGGGTTATGCCGATTTGCGCATCGCGATGACCCTCGTCGAAGGGAATGTCCGGGAGGTCAAGCAGGTATACGAACTCTCCCGAAAGCTCGGCGTGGAGTTCACAATGACTCTAGCCCACGATTCCGATGTCTACTTCAAGAAATCCAACAACATCTCACCGGGGTTGCTCACAGCCGTGTCCGAAGAGCTTCCGGATGTCCTTCAATGTCAGCTTCGGTCGGGCTCTGCCAAGGATTGGTTCAGGGCATACCACACGTGGGGGATTATGGACGCGAAGCATCGCCAGCGATCCACTTCAAACTGTGAGGCTGGACGCAGGTATTTCTTTATGTCTCCCGAGGGCGATGTCTATCCCTGCAATGTCCTGAACGAG
>JAHIZT010000009.1 GCA_018814355.1 Candidatus Thermoplasmatota archaeon
AGGCATCATCCCTCTCCAGTATGTCCGGGAGAGGCCGTCCGCGGAGGGTATGGTGTCCTCTCAACGACCATGTCCATGCGCGGCTCAGTGCATCCCATGACGTGATATATTTCGATTGCTTATATAATTTTCCAGCATGATCGATTGCCAAGAGAAGTGTCCGACAGTCCCGTCTGACAGCGAAAGCCAGAAGAGGTCAGACGGCCTTTCCGTACTCCTTGTGGTTCCAAGAAGCTGCTCGAGAAGATAGTCGAGGCCGAGATCATCTTGGTCCTGTTCGACGTTGTCCTTGCGGCCAGTGCGTGCATCAGAGTCTTCCTCACCCGGTCCCCGTGGGGGCTCAGGTGTTCCGGGTGCTGATTGACACCACAGCTCGACGGTCAGAATCAAGGAGAGGATTGATTTCTTTGTCTGCACATTGCCGACAGTCTCACGGTCATGATTGCGATGAGAGCCTGGGACATACTGGGGTGAGGAACAACTGACTGAGAGCCGTGAATGCTACTCGAAATCACTGAGCAACTCGATGAAAGTCGGGGGATTGGAGGTAGGCATATCGGGGCTCAGGGACATAGTCGATAAAGGGCTCGAACACATCGATAGCAGTGATGACGAGCAGAAACGAGTCCTTTTGAGCGAGCTGAAGGCCAGGAACTACGTCCCTGGCTCGGTCGAGAACGAGTACATCGCATCACTGTGGACCGAGTACAAGAAAGCCAGAGTGCTCAGGCGTGAGCAGCTGGAGTCGAGCTTCAAGGGCATCCCGAGGGAGGAGATCCAATGGTTCCCGAAGGTGGATCAGGCGAAATGCTCCGGGTGTAGCTCGTGCATCGAGTTCTGCGTACACGGTGTCTTCCATTTCGACGGTAAGTCGCACGTCGTGAGACCATACAGCTGTGTCGTTGGGAACACCAGCTGCCGCAGCTTCTGTCCAGAGAAGGCCATATCGTTCCCGACGCACTCTCAATTGAAGGAAACGCTGAAGAACCTGAGAGAGAGATATAGCGTGCGCGATTGATGTCAAATCAAGGTGAGATGATGGCAGGCCCATGTTGTCCAGGGAAGCCGGTCTGCAAGCGTGTGAAGATCGGTGGTCAGGAGCTCGGCATAGCCGGTTTCGACGAGATCATGGCAAAGGGCATGGAGCACATCAACGGCACCGACCAGGAGCAGAGGGCGGCCCTGCTCAAGGAACTCAAGGTTCACAATTATGTCCCCGACTCAGTGGAGAAGCAGTACCATGACGCTGTCTGGGCGGAGTTCAAGCAGCTCAGGGGGAAGCGCCTTGGCCAGCTCGAAGAGCGCTATCACGGGATACCGCGAGAGGCGATACAGTGGTTTCCTACGATAGACTCTGAGAGGTGCAATGCATGCGGAGTATGTGTCAAGTTCTGCCATAGGGGAGTCTACGCTATGGACGACAAACCCCATGTCGCCAATCCGTACCGATGCGTCGTTAGCTGCACCGGTTGCGGTGGCAAATGCCCAGAGGAGGCCATATCCTTCCCGACCCTCGTTGAACTGCGCGACGAGCTGAAGGCCTTAAGAAGGAAGCACGGTCTAGTCTCGGAATGATAGGATGTCAGGAGAATGTTCGGCGTCATGCGAGACGCCAAAGAAGAAGCTGTCCTTTCTCGACGAGTTCCTAACGCTCTGGATATTCATCGCAATGGCCATCGGCGTAGGGTTTGGGTATGCATTCCCTGAGATTGCGGACATCCTCGACTCCATCAAGATCTTCAACGTCTCCTTGCCAATTGTGATCGGCCTACTGGTGATGATGTACCCCCCGCTCGCAAAGGTGCGCTACGAAGAGTTGGGTAAGCTTAAGGAGGCGAAGAAGATGTTCAGCACATCGCTCCTGCTCAACTGGGCCATCGGACCCGTACTGATGTTCTCACTCGCATGGCTGTTCCTCCCCGATCCGAGCGACGCGCCGCTTAGGAACGGCCTGATACTCGTCGGAATTGCCAGATGCATCGCGATGGTGCTCGTTTGGAACATGCTGGCGGAAGGGGACTGCGAGTACTGTGCTGTGCTCGTCGCCCTCAATTCGGTCTTCCAGATAGTGATGTACTCAGTCCTTGCCTACTTCTTCATCACCGTCATGACGCCCGTGGTCTCGCCATCTTCCGAAGCCATAGTGGTCAACATAACGATGGCCGACATCGCGAAGAACGTCCTGATATTCCTGGGGATACCGTTCGCTGCAGGTGTTGCGAGTTGGTACTTGATTGCGCGGAGGAAGGGCCGAGACTGGTACGACAATGTGTTCGCTCCGAAGATCAGTCCCTTGGCACTCCTGGGTCTCCTGTTCACGATCGTCGTGATGTTCTCGTTGCAGGGTGAGAGGATCATCGACAGTCCCGACCTGGTGATAAGAGTCGCCCTCCCACTAGTGGCCTATTTCTTGCTCATGTTCTTCATGAGCTTCGCACTGTCGCACAGGCTTGGCTTCACGTATAGCCAGGGTGCAACACAATCGTTCACCGCCGCGAGCAACAACTTCGAGCTCGCCATCGCCGTCGCAGTCGCCACATTCGGGATCGCATCTCTTGAGGCTTTCGCTACTGTCATCGGGCCCCTCATGGAAGTGCCGGTTCTGATCAGCCTCGTGAACGTCGCGCTCTGGATCAAGCGCAGGTACTACGGACCGGATGGAAGACCAAGGCGTTGAAGGGGTGGTGCGGGCTGAGGACAACCTTTTTGGTCATTGACACCCCTTAACACGCGGGGGCGCGCGCGACGAAGCAGTTCAACATTTTCGTGGAGGATAAGATAGGGGAGCTAGCACGTGTGACCGAGGCTCTGGCCCAGAGCGCCATCAACATCAGGGGCTTGGCTACGGACAAGATGGGGCCGAGACCGACGGTGAAAGTGATCACGGACGATGAATACTCTACGAGGAAGGCATTGTCAAGGGCCAGCTTTGATTTCGAGGAGACGGACGTGGTCCTCGTAGACTTGATAGACAGACCTGGAGAGATAGCCAAGGTTGCCAGACGAGCCGCCAAGGCAGGTGTCAACATCAACTCCGTGTTCGTGATTGGCAAGAAAGATACACCGGCGGCACTCGCGCTCGGAACCGACGATCCCAAAAAGGCGAAAAGGCTACTGGAATAGCCTGGGCTCAGTCCTTCCTTTGCGACCCTAGCTCGCTCGACCTCTTCGCTGCGACCTCGACCGCGTCGATCAGCATGGCCTTCAAGCCGTTCCTCTCGAGCGAGTGCAACGCGCTGATAGCTGTCCCGCCGGGAGATGTCACGAGGTCCTTCAATTTGGCCGGGTGCTCCTTCGTCTCCTTGATGAGCTTCGAGGCTCCGATGAGAGTCTGGATCGAGAGCGTGTTCGCAATGTCTCGGGAGAGGCCGACCTTCACACCTGCGTCCGAGAGTCCCTCGAGTATCTGGAAAACGTACATCGGGCCGGTACCGCTCAGGCCCGTGACCGCGTCCATCAGGTCCTCATCGACATCGACGACTATTCCGACGGATTCGAAGATGTGCCTCGCTATCGCCAGATCGGATTCTGTAGCGTACTTGCCTTGACAGATCGCGGTCGCCGCCTCCCGGACCACAGCAGCGATGTTCGGCATCGCCCTGATCACTGGGACCTTCCCGCCCACACGCTTCTCAATCGAGGCAGTCGGGACCCCCGCCGCAACCGAGATGATGAGCTTGCTGTCTTTCATAGCCGGCTTGATCTCGTCAAGGACATGGGACATGATCTGGGGCTTGACGGACAGGAGGATAATGTCGGCCCAGGTCGCGGCGTCAAGGTTCGAATGCGAGGCTTTGATGTCGTGTGCTAGACCCCTGATGTGCTCCAGCCTCTCCTTCAACGGCTCTGCGATCATGATGCGCTCGGGGGTTGCCCACTTGGTCTGAAGGATGCCCCTTGCTAGGGCCATGCCCATGTTCCCGCCGCCTATGATCGCTATCTTCTTGCTGTTCATCTCCGTTCAGCCTCGGATACTTTCATGTCCACATTGACTGAAGTATATAACAAGCCTTGGTTCTGTCAATTCTCGAGTGTCGACATGCCTATGTTGCCATGTCCGCGTGACTCGTTCCATTCGGCTCCGACCGTGCGGCCATCGCTGGCTCGTATAGGATCATCATCACGTCATGCTGGAACGCGCCGGGGTCGAACCGTAGACCCCCTGCCATCCCGTTGGAGATGG
>JAHIZT010000010.1 GCA_018814355.1 Candidatus Thermoplasmatota archaeon
ATCTTGGCCAGAAGGGGCGCAGCCTCTCCGGCGGCCAGCGCCAGCGCGTGGCCCTGGCACGAGCACTGGTGCGCAATGCGCCTGTCCTGTTGCTGGACGAGGCGACAAGCGCGCTCGATTCCGAGAGCGAGGCGGCTGTGCGCCGCGCGATTGCCAATGCTGCCGAGGGCCGCACGACGCTCGTGATCGCGCACCGCCTGTCGACGGTGCGCCGGGCCGACAGGATCGTGGTGATGACCGCTCGACCAGGCAAAGTCAGGGAGATGATCGAAGTGAATCTGCCAAGGCCCAGAGATAGGACCAGCAAGGAGTTCATCGCTGTCAGAGGGAAGGTTCTCACAGAACTCGACGAAGAGTTCGAGAAGGCTAGGGCGAAGGAGCTGTCCCCCGACTAGTCATCGTCTCTCCGTTTGTTCTCGCGGGTCGAAGGTCCTCTTCCCCCACCAGGATCTCATTGTCATCCTCAACGGTCCTGGAGGCAGTCTCTTCGGGTCTCTCGTCCTGAAGCTCTCTGCGATGATCTCATATGTGGATTCCACCAGTATCTTCGGCTTCGGGTGGTCTTCCTTCGAGACCTGGGCATTGCCTTGTCTGTCAAACTGGATCGTGACGGCATCGCTCTCCGTCCTGTAAACGATGACCTTCGGTATCATCGCACGGACGAAGATTCCTCTGAATCCCTTGATCTGCGGCCTGAACTCGTTCTCCATCTCGAGAGCATGCGTTCTAACGAGCGATTCGAGGTCTCCCATTGAAGTCCTTCCTTCAGACTCCTGAATGCCGTATCCTCGACATATGGTCTTCGTTCTTGAGCTCGACCATCCGCGCCGCTCGAGGACAACGCTTAACTAATCTCGGTCCGATTCATACCCGCATGAGCTTCGAGCTAAATGTCGTGAGCAACACACCCCTGACGCCGCTCAATGACATAGACGAGGTCGCCATCCTTTTCCTGAACCAGGTGGGTTACTTCCCGAAAGGATACGACCCCAAGACGGATGTCACGGACATCAGGGACAGTGTGCCGTACAGACTGATGGTGAACTACTTCCTCGAGCGGATGGACAGAGCATGGATAGTGGAGGACCTCGCGACCGCCCTTGGCACGACCAAGGCCACGATCTACAGGCACATAAACAAACTCAAGGGGTTCGACGTGCTCGAGGAGATGAAGGTCGAGGATTCTGAGGGCAACTCTAGGAAAGGCTACCGGATACGGTACGGCAACCTGAGCAAGGCCTGGAATTTCACAGAGGCTCATGTCCAGGTCGCGATGGAGAACTACCGAAAGACGGTGGACCACCTGCAGGCGCTCGCGTCAAAGAGAGGTGAGAAGCATGCCAAGAAAAGATGAGGTCGTCATACTGACCCCTGGCTCTCTCTACAAGATCAAGAGCCTCGAGGTAAGGGACAAACCGATGGAGACTGTGGGGATATTCAAGGGATATGCCGCCGTGGCACATGACACCGCGCTCGTGATCGAGCTCGACAAGACGCACGGCGATGAGAAGGGCAGGCAGAGGCTGATCCTCTCCCACATGATCATCTGCATCGACGTCCTCAAGGCCGAGAAGGAGAAGGAAGAGAAGGAATCCGAGAGCAACGCGGTCTACTTCGGCTGAGCGCGGTTGCGATGAAGGTCCAGGTGGATGCGCTCCAAGCCAGGATAATCAACATTCTGAAGGACTGGTACCCGATCACAGTGGAGGAGCTCAGGGACGAAATCTCACTCCCATCCGGCGTTCTCGAACGAGCATTGAAGGCGCTCATGGTGAAGGGCGTGATTGAGCTCGAACCGCTGACTGACAAGACCTATATCCGACTCCTGGTGCCTGAGATCATGTTCGAGGTGGACAAGAAGGACCGCAGGCGGAAGAAGAAGTCCACGCCAAGCGAGGCACCGCCTCAGAATGATTCCATAATGTACGGATGAGTTGCGTGCGCGCATCCGATAATTAGATATCCGGACTCAATAGTAGGAGACGGCCGTGGACCACCTCGACGAACTCGTTCAAGCGCTGGTCCTGGGCGAGGTCGACTCTCGGGACGATCTTCTTCGGCTCAAGGCGAAGCTGTGCAAGAAACATAAGGTCGCGCGCGTTCCTGCCAACTACGAGATCCTTGAGCGCGTGCCTGATGAGTACAGGGAAGTCGTCGAACCGTTCCTCAAGAACAAACCAGTGCGCACCATGAGCGGCGTCGCCCCAGTTGCAGTCATGACCAGCCCGTTCGATTGTCCCCACGGTAGATGCTCCTACTGTCCAGGCGGTGTCCCCAACAGCACGCCGCAATCCTATACTGGGCACGAGCCAGCTGCAATGAGGGCCTCCATCTACGAGTACGATCCCTACAAGCAGACCAAGAGTAGGCTTGAGCAACTTCACGCAATCGGTCATAGGACGGATAAGGTCGATCTGATCATCATGGGCGGCACATTCACATCGAGGCCTCCTGACTACCAGGAGTGGTTTGTCAAGAGGTGCTTCGACGCGATGAACGGCCAGGAGTCACAGGATCTCGAATCGTCACATTCCTTGAACGAGAATGCGAAAGCCAGGTGCGTCGGCTTGACCGTCGAGACCAGGCCGGATTGGCTCGGCAGCGACCAGGTAGAGCACTCACTGATGCTCGGAGCCACCAAGGTCGAGCTCGGCGTCCAGATCCTGGACGACAAGATATTGGACGGCGTGAAGCGCGGTCACCATGTCAAAGAGGTGGCGGAGGCGACCAAAAGGGCTAAGAACGCTGGTCTCAAGGTGGCGTATCACATGATGCCCGGCCTGCCCGGAAGCAGCAAGAAGAAGGACCTCGAATCCTTCAAGAAGATGGTCGAGGACGACCGGTTCAAGCCCGACATGCTCAAGATCTATCCGACCCTCGTTGTCAAAGGGACCGAGCTTTACGACCAGTGGTTGTCAGGCAAGTACTCGCCCTTGTCCTTGGACGATACCGTCGATCTGTTGACAGAAGTGAAGAAGTTCATCCCACCCTGGATGAGGATCCTCAGGATTCAGCGAGATATCCCTGCTAAGCTGATCGAGGCAGGGGTCAGGAAGAGCCATCTCCGGGAGCTGGTCATGAAGGAGCTCAAGGAGTCCGGAACCCCATGCAGGTGCATCCGATGCCGGGAGATCGGGCGCGCACCTTCTCGGAAGAAGACCCTGGACGACGCCGATGTTGAGTTCAAGGAGATCGAGTACAAAGCCTCAGGCGGCACCGAGCTATTCTTCTCCTACGAGATACCTGCCACCGATTCGCTCATTGGCTACGCCAGGCTTAGGATTCCAAGCGGGAAGAAGGTCGATGCCAGCTTCGTCAGAGAGCTGCATGTCTACGGACAGATGGTCCCGATAAGCGACAAACCGGGCGCTCGGTGGCAGCATAGGGGGTATGGTGAGAAGCTGCTGGCAGGGTGCGAGCGGCGGACTGCGGAGAAGGGCATAGGCTCGCTCTGGGTCACTAGTGGCGTGGGTGCCAGGAACTACTACAGGCGGCTCGGATATCAGCGCAAAGGGCCTTACATGGCGAAGCCGCTCGGAACGGATTGAGTGTCTATCGTTACCATTATATCAGCTTAGCCATATCGGAGAATACTGGGGAGGCTTTCGGTGCCCTGTCTGAAATGTGGATGTCAGTCAGAGGACGACGCGCTTCTATGCGACAAGTGCGCTGATTCGTGCTTCCAGGAATCGAAGTTCTTCCTGAACCCTGTCCTCATAGGCCAGAGCGTGTTCTCCAGACTCAGAGCCAAGGGCTCTGCAGCAATGCTTCTGGGCCCGTACGCCAGCTCAGATATCGTCTACGTGTCATCGGGAGACCTCCCGAAGGCCATCAAGGACCTGAATGTTCAGCTGATGCCGCGCGAGGATCTCCAGGGGTTCTACCAGAGGTGCAACACCCTGTTGTCGCACTTTGGCGTCCCACTTCAGCTGGACTCTCCGGAGATGTTGTTGACCGAGGACGCTGCCGATACCATCACCATGATAGTACAGAAGATCAACATGACGGAGAAGATGTATCCGCTTGAGGCGATGAGCGACCTGTATATCAAGGTGGGTATCGTCTACTGGGCCGCATCGCAGAGCGTTCTCATGAGGACGACCTCGAAGCGCTGGCAGAGTGAGAAAAGGACTTACTTGGTGTCCAGGGCCAAGGAGTTCCTTTCAAAGGTCGAACCCGGAGACGATCTTCACTCGATTGCTGCACGGATCCACGGTCTTCTATGTCTGGACGCCGAGGAATGGACTGAAGCAGAGGAGAGCTTGGCAGATGCCCTCATGAGCTTTCCTAATGACTACAAGATCGGTGAAGGTCTTGCCAGGGCGCATCTGATGCTTGGGAATCAGATGGAAGCCCTGTCGCGCGTGGATGAGGTCATAAACCAGGGCGAGAGGCCCGAACTGTGGGTCCTCAAAGGCAAGATCCTCAGAGACCTTGACAGGACCAAGGAGGCGCTCGAATGCTTCAGCCGCGCGATATCTCTCGATTCCAAGTTCCTTCCTGCACATGATGCCCTCATCGAGATTCTTAGGGACATAGGCAGGCTCCAAGAGGCTGCGATGGCAGAGAGCCAGCGTGCTCTCTCTAGACGACCAGACCTGGAAAGGAAGATCGGGGAGCTGATCGGCGAGTTCAGGAAGGCCGCTGCGGAGGCGCCCGCGCCCATCGAAGCCCCTCCGCCATCCGTTGGGCGCAAGGTCCTCAAGGTCCCATCCGAAGCACCGCCAAAGAAGGATCCAATTGACATGACGAAGGACGCTTTGACCGCGAAGGATCTTGATACCGCAATTCAGCGCGCCAGCAACATCCTGAAAGACAAGCCAGACATGAGAGAGGCGAACCTGATACTCATCGAAGCCCTCGTCGCCAAAGGGGATCTGAAAGCCGCCGCCGCGAAGGTGCACTCATTCTACGAGAAGAATCGGGAGGACGCTCTGGCATGGTACTGGCGAGGAATCGTTGCCGACCGTGAGGGCAGATGGGGTGCGGCTGTCCAGTACCTCAGCAAGGCTGTCACACTGAACCAGAAACTGTTGGATGGCTGGAACGCCATGGGCGAAATGCTTCTGAACCACAACAAGGCCAGCGGGGCGGACGAGAGCTTCTCGCGAGTGCTGGACATCAACCCCGACAACGCAAGGGCCTGGCTCGGCAAGGGCAATGCGATGCGGCTCATGAACAGGTGGGGGGCGGCGATCCAATCCTTGGACAAGTACAACTCACTGGTGCCCGCTGACAAAGAAGCGTGGAAGCTCAAGGCGGACATCCTCTTCGAGAAAGAGAAGTACAAACGGGCAGTCGAGGCCTATGACAAGTACCTCGAACTGGCCCAGGATGATTCATACGTGCTTGGGAGGAAGGGCATCTCGCTCAACGCTATTGGTCTTGTCAACGACGCGAGGAAGTGTCTTGAGGAGAGCGTGCGACTCGACTCGAAGAACAAGGAGGCGGCTAAGTGGCTGAAGGTCGTCTCGGGGAGTGAGATCTGATGGTGGAGTTGGACAAGATTCTGAGCGAGCGCTCAGATGAGCGAGTTCTCAAGGCCATCAAAGAGGTCTCCGATCCGGAGTTCGCGAAGCTCGTTGAGGCCATCCTAGGATATCTGGAGCTCAAGGTGGTGCATAGCAGACCCAAGGGTACGTTCGTCATCGTGGAATGCATCCACAGGCCGGACGGGAAGAAGTACATTGTATTCTTCTCTCGGCGAGACATGGTCATTACGACTGCGGACATCACAAGTCTCATTTCCTACATGTCAAAGACGGAGTCTCCGAACGCGTTAGTTCTCACGACATCATCGATCGAGCGGGACGCAGCAGCGCTGGCCGAGAAGAGCAATATCGGTCTAGCTGACGCCACAAAGCTAGCAGCCCTTCTGCGAAGATTCGACCTGGACAAGGAAGTGATTCGGGCCGCCGAAATCTGGAAGGAGAGGGCGAAGGTCGCGACCATTCCCGGAGCAGACAGACAGCTCGAGGAAGCCATGCGGTTCGGGTATGAGTCCATAGCCAGCCGGGACTTCATGAAGGCGCTGGACCACTTCGACCGTGCAATCATGTTGCGGGAAGACTACGATGTCCCGTGGCGCTTGAAAGGGAACGTCCTGGATGAGATGGGATATCATGAACAGGCCCTCGAGTGCTACAAGCACGCTCTCGAGCTATTCCCCGAGAGCGATGAGACCTGGTTCTCTCTGGGTTCGTGCCTCTTCTCGCTCGCCAGGTACTCTGAGGAGATCATATGCTATGACCGGGCGCTCCAGTACAACCCTATCATGCAGAAGGCATTGATAAACAAGGGGTCCACTCTCCACAGGCTCGGGAAGTATCAGGAGGCCCTGGAAACATACGACAAGGTCCTGAAGATCAACTACAGGCTGGAGAAGGTTCACAACAACAAGGGGGCGACCCTGCACAGCCTCGGCCAGCTCAACGACGCCCTCGCGTCGTACAACCGCGCGATCGAGCTCAAGCACGACTACGTCGAGGCCTGGATGAACAAGGGCAGCCTGCTCTATGAGATGGGCAGGTACGGAGAGGCGTACGAAGCCCTAACAGAGATGACCCACATCCGACCTGAGCTCCCGAAGGGCTGGTACATGAGAGGGCTGGCGTCGAAGAAGACCAGCAATATCAGCCAGGCCAAGGCCAGCTTCGAGGCCGCGCTACGCCTCGACCCCGATTACGCGGACGCCAAGAGGGCGCTCGACGACATATCGAGGAAGGTCGCTGAGAAATTCCCAGAAGTGACCAGGATCGTGCAGGACATCTTCACGTCGGATGCTGCCAAGTCGACCGAGCCAGAGGTCGCCGCTGAGAAGGCTAGGCTCTCGGAAGACGCCTTGGCAAGGGTGCGCGAGGAGAAGGTCGAGGAGCTGGCGGAGGAGCTTTACGGAGACAGGGCAGAGCTGCTGCTGCTCTTCGGGAGGCTTGATGAGGCCTTCGATTTCCTTGGGAAGTCGCTGCGGCTGGAGGGTGAGAACGCACACCTGATGACCGCGGCGGGAAACGTTCTCTACCATCTTGGGAAGGGGGAGGCGGCTGCCAAGACCTACGAACACGCCCTTGCCACTGATGCCGCGTTCATGCCCGCTCTCTTCAACCTGGACACGATCGCTCTTGAGACGGGGGATCCGGAGCGCGCTGCCAAGGTCAGCGAAGCACTGAGGAAATCGACCTTCGGTTGGCAGACCAGAGCGGCGGCGTCATTGGTCGCCTTCAATAAGAGGGATCACAAGCAAGCGCTGGAAGACATCGAGGTCGCGCTCGCAATGGAGGACCTGGGCGCGCTTCAGAACTACAAAGGCCTCCTCAAGCTCGAAACAGGGGACTTTGCGGGAGCCTCAGAGGCGTTCGAGAAGACGAAGGCAATGCCCTTAGACCCCGCCGGGGCGTTCAATAATAGCGGGATCCTGCTATTGAGGAAGGGCGAGCTGGAGAAGGCCAGCAATGAACTGGACAGATCAATCAGACTGCAAAGGAACAACCACGCTGCGTGGAACAACAGGGGGTGCGTGCTGTACAGACTTGAGCGCGTTCGCGAGGCCATCGCGTGCTTCGAGGAGTCCTCCGTCATGCTCCCTACCACGGTTGCCCTGTCCAACAAGGGCTTCAGCCAGCTGGCCATCGACATGCTGAACGACGCGGTCCAGGCCTTCGACCAGTCTCTGAAGATCGCGGAGACCCCGGAGGCATACAACTGCAAGGGGATAGTTCTTGAACGGCTGGGTAGGCACGAAGACGCCTTGGTTTCATTTAAGGAGGCTCTTAGGATGTCCCCGCAGTTCAAGGATGCAAGCGACAACGCCAGAAGGGTTATCGTAAGGACGGACCTTCAGAAGGGAGTCCAGCATCCAGCATCATCAGCGCAGTCTCCTCCCGGGGAGGAGATCATAGGGGACAAGGAGAAGGCGGAGACCTCCCTCGAAGCGGTTTCCGAGAGCTCTCTGCGCGAGATGCGCAAGCAGGAGCTCGAAGCCATTTGCGAGTCCCTCGGTCTAAGCCCGCGCGGCACACGGGCAGACCTCATTCTGAGGATACTGAAGGTCAAAGGGAAAAAACCCAAG
>JAHIZT010000011.1 GCA_018814355.1 Candidatus Thermoplasmatota archaeon
CACATGGATGTTCCAGTTCAACGATTCGATTCAGACATATCGGGTCGCCGTGTTCCATACACCAGCCTCCGCTCCCGGCGAAGTGGTATGGAACAACATCACGCATGTATTCGGAACGGAGGGCACCCACAGAATCACCTTGAACATCAGCGATGCGCTCCCTCCGAACCAGGTGTGGCCTCACAATGTGTCTCAGGACATCAGTGCTAATGTGATGGCAAACAGGGTCCCGATGATGACGGAGATTTCTGCATTTCCATCGAATCCTGTTATGATGGACGTGTCGCTAGGGTATGTCCTGGTCGAATTCACGGTTGGGACCTACGACATGGACGGAGACGTTCTCACAGTTGTTTGGGACTTCGGGGATGGTTCCCCGAGCGCTACGAACCTGTCGGACGGGGGACCATCCGTCTATTACTTCGTCCAGAATCACAACTACACTAGCACCGGGAACTACAATGTCACAGTGACCGTAAGCGACGGACGGACCGGTCACGATGTCACCAAGTTCCTCGTGTTGCATGTTACTTCGAATGACCTTCCACCGACGATCATGAGCTGGACCTCGATTCCAGGAAGCAACGCATATGTTGGCGAGCCGATCACGTTCACGCTCGTTATAGCTGATCCTGAGCAAGACCCGATTGAGCTTGTCTGGAACTTCACTGATGGGAGCTCGCTTGTGTACGTGAACCTGACTGAGTTTGTGGATGGTAACACTACAAGTGTCGTCGAGCATTCATTTGCGTCTGCTGGAGCACATGAAGTCAAGGTGCAGTTCACCGATAACAAGGACGGTCTCTTTAATCACATCATCACGTCAACATATTCCATTGATGTGATCCCGGATGACGTGTCTCCGGTTGCCAACGCCGGAATGAACCTAACCGTGCCTCCCGGGACCTTGGTCCAGTTCAATGGGTCCGGCTCTCATGACAATGTGAACATTGTGACCTACACATGGACGTTCATCTACGATGGAGCACCGGTCACGCTTACTGATCCTGAACCGGTCTTCACATTCTTGATTTATGGTGTCTACGACGTCACCCTCAATGTGACAGATGCTGCGGGCAACTTTGACACAGCCACTGTGCGGATCACCGTCGAGCCGGTTATCCCAGAGTTCCCAAATGCGCTGGTTCCAATTGTCGGAATACTGGTGTTGTTCATCGGGGCTGCAATCAGGCGTGGATCAAGAGAAGACTAGGCGCCAGACTTCTGGCTGCTGTTCTGGACCAAGCATAGATAGTCGATGTGCGTCTGCTGGGATTTGTATCCCTGAAGAGCTAGTAGGTCGCAACTCGGATTCAACCATCAAGGGATTGAGGCTGGGGCCAAAACTATTTCCCATCTTCTTCCTTTTCATTCTCTCGAAGGCTAGTGTGAGTCATGACCGAGATGCTATACATGAAGGACGTCGAATCGAACTACATCAAGGAGTTCGATGCGAAGGTCATCGAGCGTGGGTTCGATTACGTAGTGCTTGACAGGACTGCCTTCTATCCGCTGGGGGGTGGACAGCCTTCTGACACCGGTTGGCTCGAATGGCCGGGCGGCAAGGCTGAGGTCAGAGAGGTGACCAAGAAGGAGGGCGTGAAGCACCATTTGGTTCAGAACCCAGACATCGTCCCCGAGCTAGTGTACGGCGCAATCAACTGGGAGCGAAGGTACGCCCATATGAGGATGCACACCGCACAGCACATAGTCTCTGGCGTCGTCTACGATCTCTACAAGGCCCGGACCGTGGGCAACCAGCTCTATCACGATCGCTCGAGAATAGATTTCGCACCTGTCAAGTTCACAGATGAGATGATATCCGACGTCGAGAGGAAGTGCAACGAGATACTCGCTTCCGGAGCAAAGGTCGAGATATGTACCACTTCTCGAATAGAACTCGAGAAGGAAGTCGATGTCCAAAGGGCCAGCCTCGATCTCCTGCCGAAGTCCGTCCAGGAACTTCGAGTTGTCAGGATTGAGCAGTATGATGTTTGTCCTTGCGCAGGCACCCATGTGCGCTCCCTTTCTGAGCTGGGCAATGTCAAGATCACCAAGCGCGAGAACAAGGGAAAGGATCGCGAGCGGATCACTTACGAGCTCGTCTAGTAATGGATTTCTGCCGCTGTAGAACTTGGAATCTGGTTCATTGCCATTGCTCGTTGGAGCCCTAGGGAATCCAGCTAAACACTTAAGTACACCGGCGGTGGTTATTCGTGCCAGAGGATCAGAATGGCAGGGGTAGGAACGGCAGCACAAGTATCAAAGATGTCAATGATGTTCAGCGCGGCATTCGCAGTGATAGGAATAGGTCTGCTTTACTTGGCCATCGTGATATCCGATGCCTCCAATGAGATGAAAGTGATCTGGGCGAGCGGCCTGTCGCTTACGGTCGCCTTCGTGTTCTTGCTAGTGTGGTCAATGGCGAAGGACTCGATCAAAACCTACGAGAGAGAGCTGAAGCGGAAAATATCCCCATAGACAGGCCCAGGCTCTAGACCACCTTTCTGTTGCTCCCGTTGCTCCTATCGATATCCAGGGCTGCGTCGAGCAGGAGCTCCATGAGGTCGACGACCTTGATACCTGGAACAGTCCTGAGTTGCGTCTCGCAGAAGGGACATGAGGTGACAAGAGTCGTGGCTCCTGTCGCCTTTGCCTCTGCAATCCTCTTGGCCGATAAGTCTCGTGACAGCTTCGGAAAGGCCGATTGCAGGCCCGCGCCTGCGCCGCAGCACCTCGATTCGTAGCCGTGGTTCGGCATCTCAATCAGGGTTGCGACGGCCGCCACTATCACTCTCGGTTCATCGAATATGCCACCGAGACGACCGAGATGGCAAGGATCGTGGTACGTCATCCGCTCCGACGATCTCTTGACCTTGAGCCTGCCCTCCTTGACCAGCGAGGCGATCTCCTGGGAGACATGGACGACCTTTATTTTCGACCCGGCCTTCTCAATCGACTTCCTCAGGGTGGTGAAGCAGCCGGGGCACGCGGTCACGATTTTCTTGATGCCCAGCGACTCGAACTTCCTGATGTTTTCGGCCGAGAGTTCGTTGAACGCGTCGGTCTGCCCAACTCGGAGCAGTGTGGATCCGCAGCAGGGCTCGTCCTGTCCCATCGTTGCGAACTTGACATCGGCCTTCTGAAGGATCTTGGCACTAGCCACCAGGCTCCTGTTGAGATTCTTCGTCACGGCCGATGTGCAGCCCGCGAAGAACAACACATCCTGCTGTCCCGGTGCCGCCTTCGGTATGTTCAAGCCCTTCGTCCACCGGTTCCTTGCGCTCCTGGGCTGGAACCACGGATTCCCGTAGTTCTTTAGGCTTGCGGCCAGGGAGGAGTGTTCCTTCATCGGTTCGACGCCATGCTTGAGCAGGTATTCTCTGAACACCTGCGTGTGCTCGGTGTTTTTGAGCGAGCACCACCTGTCGCAGTTTCCGCACAGGGTGCATTCGAAGGCTGCCTGGACGACAGCTGGTGTGATCTCGAATCTGCCTTGAAGCAGTCCCAGCATCGTCCTGTTCCTGCCTTTCATGCACAGGGTTTTGATCTTCATCGTCTGGTAGACGGGACACCCTCTCTCGCAGAACCCGCATGATGTGCCAAAGCATGTCTCGAGCTCATCCTTGAACTCCTCGAGCCCGCTCATCCCTTATAGACCTCCCTTGGGAACTTCTTGCCAGGGTTCAGGATGCCCTTCGGGTCGAACAGCCTCTTGACCTCTCTCATGTATTTCAACGAGGCTCCATGCTCTACCTCAAGGTAAGGTGCCTTCTGGTTCGAATCGCTCATGAATGTGCTCATCGTGCCCTCGAATGCCACGGCCAGCTTGCTGAGCTCATCGTGGAATTCTCTGAACCTGCGGACCTCGTCCGCGCTCCTGTAGTCCACGAAGACGGCACATGAAAGAGAGAAACCAATGCTGTTGGGATGCTCGAGGTACGCGTTCATCCCAATGATTTCCAGGTTGTGTTTCTCCGCCACGTCGACGAACTTGTGATAGAACTCCTCGAGCCTGCCTACGGGCACTCCAGGGTCCGCCGCTCCGAACTTCTTCTGCTTCTGCGAATCGGGCCACTTCTGCTTGAACGGCTCGAAATCAAGAGTGTATTTGGACGCCCACCATGCATCGACTATCTCGCGTTCTTCTACCAGCTGGCCCTCGAAGTCCTTCGATATCTTGATCGCATAGTTCCTTTGGGACTCGACGACTTCCTGGTCTCCCGCGAAGGCGATCGCAAGAAGCGCCTCAGCCCATGCTGGAATGACGGGGTCCTTGCCGAACTTCTGTTTGTAGCTCTGAGTGTAGAACTTGAGCCTTTGTTTGCAGTTGATGTGCGCAGCCTCTATGCACAGGCCGGCTTTCAGGAGCCTGCTTAGATAGTCGACCGCGGCGCCCATGCGCGGGAATACGATCATGTCAACCCTTCGTGTGGCCGGGATAGGCTCCAGCTTGAGCGTCGCCTCGGTTATGATGCCCAGGGTGCCCTCGCTGCCAGCCAGCAGATCCTTCAGCTTGTACCCTGAGGATGTGAAGTGCGCCTTTCTGTGACCGAGCTCCAGGACCTCGCCCGTGCCCGTGACTATCTCGGCGCTGAGTAGGCAGTTCAGTATCTTGCCGTACCGGACGCCGAACGTAGAGTCGTTGTCGCACGCTATCGCGGCGCCTATGGTGCTTACCCATTTCGATTCCGGCTGATGCGGAAGCCAGAGGTCATAGGGCTGTACAGCGTCGTTGATCTCCTGAAGAGTCGCTCCTGCCTGCACGCGAATGGTCTGGTTCTTGGGGTCTACCTCGACCACTGAGTTCATCGTGGTCATGTCGACGTATATGCCGCCGTAGATGGCCATTGCCCCTCCGAGCATTCCGGTGAGGCCAGCACCTGCAGTGACAGGCACATCATTCCCGTAGGCTACCTTGATGATCCGCTGGATGTCCCGTGTTGTCCTGGGAAGGACCACCACATCCGGGGGAAGAAACTCGTCAGGAGTCCTTGGGCTCCAGTCAGCACCATAGACGAACCTCTCTGATGGGTCCAATAGGACCTTCTCCTTTCCCAAGGCGGTCACGAGCTCGTCGATGTATGACATGTTGTAGTATTGAGA
>JAHIZT010000012.1 GCA_018814355.1 Candidatus Thermoplasmatota archaeon
AGGCGGCCGACCCGAGACAGCACTGTTGAACGCGGCGGGAGTGCAGCTTTCCAAGCGGTACGGTATGCCGTCTTCACCAGGTTCCATGGGCTCCATGGCGAAGATGATCGGTCCTCAGATAGGCCACGAACACACACTCGTGCCACTGACTATGGCACTCGCGGGAGGAGATCTCCTGAACGGTCTCGGCATGCTCGAAGGCTCCAAAGTGCTGTCGTTCGAGCAGCTAATGATCGATCACGAGATCGCAACTGCCGTCCTGAGGCTCATTTCTGGTTTCTCGGTCAATGATGAAACCCTCTCGCTTCCCATGATCGATCGCGTAGGCCCCCGAGGCAACTTCTTGCAAGAGCCGCACACCTTCAAACACATGAGAGAAATCTGGGACCCGAGTCTTAGCGATTTGAGGCCTTACGATATATGGAAGAGTTCTGGTGCGGAGACGATGGAGCAGGTCGCACGAAGAAAGGCGAAGGATATCCTGGTCAAGCACAAGCCGGTTCCTCTCGACCAGAGCGTCAGCGAGCAGTTGAGCGCAATCATTGCTGAAGTTGAGAAGAAGCCTTTCCACATAGGCACAACTGAGAATTGGTGAGGGGATACCTTGGCGAGAGCCAGAGTGCAGATGCTGTCCCGATCGGAGAGCGAGGAGATACACGGTGCCTCGATAAGGATTCTTGAGAAGTCGGGAGCGATCGTTAGGAGTACCGAAGCCCTCAAGTTGCTTAGTAGCGCTGGAGCCAAAGTGATAAAGAAGGACATGCGCGTGTTCTTCACTGAAGCGATGACGAAGGAGGCAATCAGGACTGCGCAGCGGACCATTGTCCTCGGAGCGAGGAACCCGAAGCATGATCTGAAGATACCAAACGAGGGCTTCCCATTCATCAGCACGGACGGCTTCGCGGTGCAGATGCGTGACAGTTCCACCGGAGTGAAGAGGTCTTCCACAAGGGAAGACCTCCGCAAATGGGCGACTCTCGCTGACGCCCTGGAGACTATCGACTTGCTCTGGCCCTCTGTCGGGGCCACGGATTTGCCACCGCATCTCCAGCTCGTGGGAGGTCTCAGGACGTGCTATGAGAGCACAGAGAAGCATGTCCAGTATCAGGCATTCAGCGGAGAGGAAGCGAAACTTGAGATAGAGATGGCGCAGACAATTGCCGGTGGCGAGGACGAGAACAGAAAGAGGCCGCACTTCTCCTCGATCCAGTGCATAGTGGCCCCGCTCCAGTATGACGAGGGGTCAACTGATGCGTTGATCGAGTTCGCTCGCGCTGGAATCCCAGTCATAGCCATGAGCATGGTTTCTCCCGGCATAACGGGACCAACGACCTTTGCTGGCAGCGTTGCGCTGGCCAACGCTGAGGTGCTCGGCTCCCTCGTGATATCGCAGCTTGCCAAGGCCGGAGCTCCGCTGTTCTATTGCTTCGTCTGTGCGCCCTTGGATATGAAATCCGGGAACTTTGCCACAGGATCGCCCGAGTACGGAGTGCTTAGCGTGGCCGGTTCTGAGATGGCGAGATACCACAAGTTGCCGTCGATGATGGGAGGTTTGGGCACGTCTGCCAAGTTTCCCGGCGTGCAGGTCGGATTCGAGAAGGCTCTTTCGACAATGTCAGTTGCCCTCGCTGGGTGTGACCTTCTGACTGGATGCGGCGGCCTTGGCGACGCGAGCTTCATGTCCATGGAGCAAATGCTTATCGATTCTCAGATCTGGGAGGACATAAAGAGAGCCTGGCAGGGGATGGACGTGAACGAATCGGAGCTTGCGATGGATGTGATCGAGAAGGTTGGCCCCAAGGGGCAGTATCTCGTCCATCCTCACACATTCTCCACGTTCAGACGGCTGCATATCTCGAAGTTCAGCGACAGGTCGAGTTACATGGCATGGGAATCGTCCGGCAAGAAGGACATGGTCTTCACCGTCGAATCGGAAGTGCAGAAGATACTGTCCACTCACGAGCCCGCCCCTCTTTCCAGTGATGTTGAAGAATCGCTTGGATTCATCGAAGAGAAGGCCAACAAGAGTCTAGGTTGAACTCGGAGAGGTACCTCTTATGAAACGTCCGAAGACGGTCATAGCAGTCGCCGCCATGGGAGTAGTACTTCTGGGAATAGGTATTGCCCTCCTTCCTGCAAAGGGTATTCTCTGCTTTTCGGGCAGCTTTCTCATAGTAATCGGACTGCTTCTGGTGCTATTCTCATCTCTTATTGGTGCGAAGATCCGCTATGGCAATCCGCCTCGAGCCGGTTATCATCAGGGGCAACTTGTACGCTACGGCGAATCTCCTACGGTGCCCTTCGATTCGTGGGGCAGATGCCCATACTGCGGAACTAGTATTGCTGCTGTGACTAGAGTGTGCCCCAGTTGCGGAAAAACAATATAGCAAGGCACCTAAGTCGGAGAGTTTCAGACGACAACCTGGGTAAGCCATATACGCTGGAGAATCGGCATCCTCGTAACGACACGGAATCACTCAAGGCACGATGCCTCGGTACTTGTGACAGTTGAATCTCATACTCCCATCCCCCGCCCGACTACTACGCTAATACTGTAGGACATCAACGGAACAGGAGCCTAGGTCATACACCCCGAAGAATCGTGAGTGCCAGGCGAAGGACATGAGCCCCTTTCCTTGGGAAGAAATCGACAGGACTGAGAATGTCCCGTTAGGAGGTGGTACTTCACTTCTTCCATTGCGATCACTACCGATTTTGACGTCGGAGCATTCGCCTTTAAATCCCCTTTGTACCATGCACATGATGTTGGGCATGGCTGCGAGCTTTCAAGAATTGGCGCAGGCGATAATGGATGAGTTCCTGAGCTGGGACCCATCTCTTGCCACCCAAGTCGGCTGGCACAAGTACGATCGTCAGCTCCGCGATCTCGGCAGGGCAGCTATGGACAAACAGGCCGTGAGATGCGACCTTCTGATCGAAGAGCTCATGAAGGTTTCCCCTGCTAGCCTGACGCTCGACGAGCAACTCGATTGTGATTTGGCAATCCATTTGCTGAGGCTCTGGCAGTTCGAGATACGCGACCTGAGGATGTACGAGCATGTCTCCTCTGCGGCTGCAGATGTCGGGAATTCCCTGTTCTTTCTCTTCATCCGCGACTATCCTTCATTCGAGGAGCGGCTTGATGCTATATCTTCGAGGCTGGAGGCGGTCCCCCAGTATCTTGAAGAATCAAGAGTCGTTCTCAGAGCCCCCTACCGTGTATGGAACGAGGAGGCCTACGAGGCGGGAAAGGAGATCCCATTGTTCCTCAGGAAGATCGAGGGTTACTTTGAGACCAAGCCATTGACGCCTGAACGGAAAGAGCGACTCAGGGTGGCTGTCAAGACGGCGCGCGATGCGATCGAGCGACACAACGAATGGCTCAAGGGAACCGTCATTCCCCGCGCAGGACCTGGATACGCCCTGCCACCCCTCGAATATACGAACTATTTCTCAATGAAAGGATACGGCGTCACCCCCGACGAAGCGCTCAGGGTGGGAGAGACCTATCTGGAGATCTCGAAGAAGCGGATGAAGGCCTCCGCCAAGGAGCTGGTGCCCTCAGGAGATCCGGCCGAGGCTATCCGTCTGATGAAGAAAGACAGACCGGCCAACTTCTCCGAGGCCTTCATGGAATACAAGGGCACGATTAAAAGGGCAAAGGAGTTCGTAGTCAGCAAGAACCTTCTTAGCGTGCCTGACGACGACGAACTCCTCGTGATGGAGACCCCTGAGTTCATGAGGCCTCTCTGTCCTTTCACGCAGGGGTTCGAACCGGGTAAGTTCGATGAGAAGCGCACCGGCATCTTCATGGTGACACCGACCGGAGACAACGAAGAGCTTTTGGGCGAGCACTGCCACTCGGCCATCGTCAGCACCGTCACACACGAGACGTACCTCGGCAGGCACATCCAAGGAATGTGCTCCAAGAAGAATGCCTCATTCGTCAGGGTTCTCAGCAATTCCCCTGACTTCGGCGAAGGATGGGGGATGTACTCGGAGGACATGATGCTTCTGTCCGGTTTCAATGACACCCCGCTGGGAAGGTTCGTGAATCTCTACGACCTTGTCTACAGAATCGCGAGGCTGGTTGCTGAGATCAAGCTAGTCAAGGGCTTCATGACGCTCGAAGCAGCGGCCGAGATGTTCAAGCGGGAATGTTGGATGGATCCGGGTGCGGCGGCCGTGGAGGCTCAGAACTGTGCCATCATCCCTGGGTACTTCTCAGCATATCTTCTGGGCAAACTGGCCATATGCCAGCTCAGGGATGAGGTGCAGGCCGACCTGGGCTCCAGGTTCACGCTGAAATTCTTCCATGACTCGCTCGCGTATGCAGGCAGCATGCCTATGCCGTTCATGCGAAGGGCGGTGTCTATAAGGATGAATGATCAGTTCGGGATCGAGCTCGGCCCCCAGAAGGAAAGCCTGTACCAATACGCTATGAGAAAGGCACGAGAGACGAAATTGTGAGTCGCCCAGGGGTAGACCCCGTCTTTTCATGTCGCTGGTGTCTGCAAATGAGACCCGCCAGCACGCGACTACTTGGCAATCCCTTTCGCCCAACTGGCAGCGCGCTCCAGCTCCCCCTCCTTCAGCGGCCCTTTCTTTCCTTTGACGATGAAGCCTTCAGGAGTCGAGGCGAGAGTGCCGCCCTTCGCTTTCATGCTGTCGGCGATCTTCTCTGCGGCAAAACCGAATATCTTGACGAATTTCCCTGCGAGTCTCGTGTCGAACGCCGCTACTTTCATGCCATTGATGACTCCTTCTGGCATTTTGGCAAGGAAGTCCTGGATTGGCTCTGTAGCCTTGCCTCCATAAGTCGGAGATCCAACTACCAGCAGGTCAATCGTATTCATGTCTGCAAGGTTCGCGTCGGTTGCGTGAGCCACTCTTGCATCACCGGCAACTGCTTCACCGATGGCTTTGGCTATCTTCTCTGTGTTTCCGTAGGCGGAATCATACACAACAAGAGCTTTCATCGAATCCCTCAATCCAGTTTCTGAGTCGAGTAAGCGCCAAGCTCGTACTTCAAAATATGTGGATCCAGAGTGTTTTTCGATTGTAGCCAGGAGACATGAGGTGCCAGGTGAAGGACATAAGCCCCTTGGAAACCCTCATATCTGAGCGTGGTTTGTGCACGATTGAATCAGAGATATTGCAGATTGCGCCCGTTCGCCCATTGTCGCATGTCTGCTTATGAAGGCTGCCTTCTCTTCTCCATGATCTTCTGGTCCGAATCCAACCGGATTCGGATTTCGCCTACTGGCTCAAATTCAATCAAGCAGGATTGAAAATCAGGAGAATGCCCCAAACCCTTTCGGTTCTTTCTTCCTTCTTTGCTCAAATAGCCGTGCGGTTCGACCCTAGCTGGGATTCATCGCGATTCTTCATTGTCCAGCTTCAGACAAGCGAAATTGAGTGGGAAGGGAGCGATAAGCATACTCATAGGGCAAACCAGGCGCATTCCTACGAATTTGAGCCAAGGAATCAGGTTTGTCGGGCTTACCCCATGTAATATCATGTCCGAACCCAAAAAGGGCTAGAATCAAGGCTCAAATCTTTGACATAGCCCTTTGGCGACTGGCTCGAAATCAATCAGTGAGGATTGGAATTCGCGGAGAATGCATCAAACCCTTTTCCTTCCCACTTCAAATGACAATCGTCTTCTCGGTGAACGGCAAGATAATGATGTAAGTCCAAAGCACAAAGTAGTTAACCAGCATGCCAGCACTGAAACCGATTACGAAGTACTTGTGAAGCCAGCCTGTGACATTCCAGTGAAATGAAGCGGTCTCTTGTGGTTCGAGCACGTCGCTCCGGGATAGGTGACCGTCTATCCAGACTTCAACACGGAGGTCGTAGTCCCGCGAGTTGGTGAACGTTATCGTGAGTTTGGAGACCGGTATTAGGCATGTTGCCAGAACGAACACAATCAGGATGGACGCAACTATCGCCACAATGAGAATCTTCCTTCGGCTCATGACTCTGCGTAAGCCCTTCTTGCCAACATTGGTCTCCACCACGTTCACGTTTTCCTCAGACATATGCTCGCAGGTCGATACTGTTCGAGGTTTCTTATGTCACTTTCGTTGCCGTTGACCGCGATGTCAGTTTCGCCTTTCCTCCCCTATTGGCTTTTCCTGAAGAATCCGGCGGCTGTCGATAGATCTCCGAGCAGAAAGATATGGATTTGAGCGCGTTGCTCCGAGCCGTTGTATAGAATCGGAGGCGCGTAGCTCGATGCTGACGACAGGAAGAACGCCCTCCAAACATCGGCAACATCCCTGACAAGGGTTGCCAATTAGCAGAGCGGACAATTCATACCAAGCGCGGTTGTCGGAAACTGACAGCTGCGGGGCGCCCGAAGGATGAAGGAGAAGACGAGGCTCAG
>JAHIZT010000013.1 GCA_018814355.1 Candidatus Thermoplasmatota archaeon
GCTGCGCTGTCGCTGGCAGACATGGGTTTCCCCGTGCATCTCGTCGAAAAAGATGGCGAGCTAGGAGGCTTCGTCAGAAACCTGAACAACCTCTATGTCACGGAGAAGAGCGCGGCCGAGACCATCAAGCCGCTCATCGAGAAGGGCAAGACCCACAAGAACATCATCCATCACTTGAATTCTCAGGTCAAGAGCGTCTCAGGATTCATCGGAAACTATGATATCGTCATAGGCCAGAAAGGCGCGGAAGACGTCAAGTCGAAGGTGGGCACTATCGTCGTCGCGACGGGCGCGCTCGAGTTAGTGCCTGAAGGCCTATATGGCTACAACCAGTACCCGAACATCGTCACGCTGACTGAGTTCGAGATACTCTGCAAGAAGAAGACTCTCCCGAAGCTAAAGAACGTGGCTTTTATCCAATGCGTCGGCTCAAGAGGCCAGAACAAATCGTATTGTTCCAGGATATGCTGCAACGTTGGGATCAAGAACGCCATCAACATCGTGGACAACTACGAGAACATGCTTGGCCTGATGGAGAAGGATGGCACCGTCGTTGAGAAGATACCAGTCGAACAGAAGGTGCCCGAGGAAATCCTCGATCGCAGGCGCAGGAGGCGCGGCAGGGAGAGGGGAGAGGAGGGCGAGGCAGAAGAGGTCAAGCTCGGCCCCTCGGAGAAGATCGAGGTCACAATGTTCAACAGGGATGTCATGTCCTACGGCGTCGAGCACGAGCTGACCTACAACAAGGCCAGGGAGAAGCGCGTGAAGTTCGTCAGATACACGCCCGAGCACCTGCCGAGGGTCTACATGGAGGGCAACCAACTCACTGTCGGCTACTTCCATGAGACCTTGAGGCTTGAGCGGACGATGCCTGTCGACATGGTCATACTTGCTACACCGCTGGTCGCACAGCCGGATGCTGGTGAGCTGTCGCAGATGCTCAAGGTGCCTCTGGGCCAGGAAGGGTTCTTCCTAGAAGCACACGTGAAATTGAGGCCGGTGGACTTCGCGACGGAAGGCATCTATGTCTGCGGGACTTGCAAAGGTCCATCTGATATCACGGAATGTGCGACGCAGGCGGCCGCCGCGGCGTCTAGAGCCGCGATACCTCTCAGCAGGGGATATGTTCTTGCCGAGGCAATCGCTTCGGATGTGAACACAGACTTGTGCGTGGGATGCGGAATCTGTGCGTCGCTTTGCCCATACTCAGCGATAACCGTGGCACGCGGTCCCAAAGGCATGAAAGCAGAGGTGATCAAGGCTGCATGCAAGGGTTGCGGTTCATGCGGGGCAGGGTGTCCCGAGAAGGCCATGACGATGCTGCACTATACAGACGAGCAGCTCATCGTTGAAGGGCTGGCCGGTATCAAGGAGGTGATCCTGTGACAAGCGAGAAGGACGCCGTGAACGCCATTAGGACCGCTTGGCTGTTCAAGAAACACGTTTCGACTCTGCCGCGCTGGGGAAGGGTCCAACATGAGAGCATGGAGATGGCTGGGAGCTCACTGCCCAATGTGGATCCGGAAACGAAGAGCCTGATAATGAGAAACCTTCTCTTCGCGCTGCGCTGTCATACTTGCGAACGAAGACTGACTGTTGAATGCAATTTCATGATCTGTGTGCGTGGGCTCATGTCCGGCACAATAGGGAGGTAAGAAGATGTCCTTCGAACCGAAGCTCATGGGTTTCATGTGCAACTGGTGCAGTTATGCTGGAGCGGATTTGGCTGGCGTGAGCAGGTACCAGTACCCGCCCGAGATAAGAATCGTCAAGGTGATGTGCAGCGCACGCGTTGACCCGGACATTGTTCTTGAGATGTTCATCCAGGGTGCCGACGGCGTGTTCGTTGGTGGATGTCACATCGGTGACTGCCACTACATCAAGGGCAACTACTATGCACAGCAGCGCATGAAGGTCGTCAATAAACTCCTCGAGAAATGCGGCATCGAGCCAGAGCGTTTGAGGCTTGAATGGGTGAGTGCCTCAGAGGGGGAGCGCTTCGCGAAACTCATGACAGAGTTCACTGCGCAGATCTCCGCACTTGGTGCGAGCCCAGTGAGCGGAGAACAGCCTGACATCAAGAAACTCGAGCTTCTTTTCGCGGCGAAGAGCGTTGTCGAGGACGTGAGGGTTCGTGCATTGCTTGGGAAGTATGTAGAATTCTCTGAGAAGGGTAATGTCTTTGGGAGAAAGATGTCCGAAGAGGAGCTGAATGCATTGCTCGATTCAGTGATAGATGACGAATTCGCGCGAATTAACATCCTGCTGGCAGCGTCCAGCAAACCAGTTTCTGTAAAAGAACTCGCAGCATCTCTGAACCTGTCTGCGACGAAGGTCCTGCGACATATTGTAACGCTGAAGGAGCGCGATCTGGTGAGGCTATCCCGCATAGAGGGCACTACGCCTCTCTATCAGAGCTCGCAAGGTTATGGAATAGGGGGCGTGTGAAATGACTGAAGAACCCGTTGGCGCAGTTCTCGTGATCGGCGGTGGCATCGCTGGCATGCAGGCATCTCTCGATTTGGCAGACTCAGGATTCAAGGTCTATCTTGTGGACAAGAGCCCGAACATCGGAGGTGCGATGGCACAACTTGACAAGACTTTCCCCACGAACGACTGTGCAATGTGCATCATGGCACCGAAACTCGTGGAAACAGGCAGACATCATAACATCCAAATAGTGTCGAATGCCGATGTCGAGCTGGTAGAGGGATCGCCGGGCAATTTTCGAGTGACAGCAGTAAGGCGGACAAGGCGGGTAAGGGAGGACAAATGCACTGGTTGTGGCGTTTGCACACAGCGCTGCCCCATAGAGGTACCAGATGAGTACAACAAGGGACTGAAGCTCAGAAAGGCAATCTATGTGAGGTACCCTCAGGCAATACCGCCGACGCACATCATCGATCAGGACCACTGCATTGGGTGCGGAATCTGTGCGACTCAATGTGAGGCTGAGGCTATCGAGTACGCTGAAAAGGAAAAGGTCCTGGAGATGAGGGTTGGCTCAATCATTCTTGCCCCAGGCTATGAGGAGTTCGATCTAAGCCTCAAACCGGAATACGGCTATGGCAGATATCCGAACGTTGTCTCTTCCCTAGACCTCGAAAGAATGCTGTCAGCAACTGGACCTTATGGAGGCCTTGTCCTCAGGCCGAGCGATGGGGAGCTTCCTCGGAAGATGGCGTTCATCCAGTGCATAGGATCTCGTGACAAACAGATAGGGAAGACTTACTGCTCTTCAGTCTGTTGCATGTTCGCGATAAAAGAGGCGACAATCGCACAGGAGCATACCCCTGGCCTGAAGGCGTACATATTCTTCATGGACATCCGGGCATATGGGAAGGAGTTTGACGAATACTACATCCGTGCGGAGGAAGTTCACAAGATAGAGTTCGTCAAGAACAACCGCATCGCCAAAGTGGAAGAAGACCCGGAAACGAAGAGCCTGACTGTCTGGTATCTTGAGGGAGAGGACCTGAAGAGCGAAGAGTTCGACATGGTCGTCCTTTCTGTTGGCGCTTCACCACCCAAGGATACCGAGCGGTTAAAGCGCGTCCTTGGCATCAATCTGAACAAATACGGGTTCGCAAATACAAACATCTTCTCGCCGATGGAGACAAACGTACCAGGGATATACGTCTGCGGAGCATATTCCGCGCCGAAAGACATTCCTGATTCGGTTGCACAGGCGAGCGGGGCGGCGGCAAAAGCGTCATCTCTGATTTCGAGCGCCCGAGGCACACTTGTAACTGAACGAGTATACCCACCGGAGACCGACTTTGTTGGCGAGGAGCCTCGCGTCGGCGTTTTCGTGTGTCACTGCGGCATCAACATCGGTGGTGTTGTGCGTGTACCCGAGGTAATGGAATACGCGAAGACGCTCCCGAACGTTGTCTACGCTGAGGAGAATCTGTACACTTGCTCCCAGGACACCAACGAGAAGATCAAGCAGAAGATCAAGGAACACAATCTGAACAGGGTGATTGTGGCATCGTGTACTCCGAGAACGCATGCACCGCTGTTCCAGAACACCATTCGTCAAGCAGGGCTGAACATGCATCTATTCGAAATGGCGAACATCCGAGACCAGTGTTCATGGGTTCACACCCACGAACCGGACAAGGCGACGGAGAAGGCGAAAGATCTTGTTCGGATGGCCGTGGCAAAAGCGAGACTGCTCGAACAATTGCCCCGCGTGACTGTTCCTGTGAAGAAGAGCGCGCTCATAGTTGGTGGCGGGTTGTCCGGAATGACCTGTGCAATTGGGCTCGCTGAGGAAGGATATGAAGCGCACATCATCGAGAAGGAGAAGGAACTCGGCGGGATTCTCAAGCGCATACATTTCACACTGGATGGCGAGAACACGCAGAATGAATTGAAGAGGATGATCGAGAGCGTGAAAAGCAACGAGCAGATTCACGTCCACACCAATGCGCTTCTCAAGGAATTGAGTGGCTATGTCGGCAACTATGTGGCCACCATCGCCGCTGACAAGAAGGAAGTGAAGATAGACACTGGTGTGATCATCGTAGCAACTGGCGGAGTGGAATACTCGCCAAATGAATATCTCTACGGGAAGCACGACAAGGTCGTGACCCAACTGGAGTTCGAGAAACTCCTTGCCAAGGACCCGTCCGCGGCCAAGAAGTTGAAGAGCGTCGTTATGATACAATGCGTCGGCTGCAGAACAAAGGACCGGACCTACTGCTCACGTGTGTGCTGCACCGAGACAATCAAGAATGCGCTCAAGCTGAAAGAGTTGAACCCTGCGGCGAACGTGTACATCCTGCACAAGGACATCCGCACATATGGGTTCCGCGAGGATTTCTATTCGGAGGCTGCTGAGAACGGAGTGTTGTTCATCAGATACTACGATGACCCCTTGCCAACCGTGACAATGGAAAGTGGGAAACTGCATGTTCAAGCGTTCGACCATTTCCTAGGTGAGCATGTGGACATGAGACCAGATACACTGGTGCTTGCAGCCGCGACCCTGCCGAATCCGGACAATGAGAGCCTCGCAAAGATCCTCAAGGTACCACTGAGCAAGGACAAATTCTTCCTCGAGGCGCATATGAAACTACGCCCAGTAGACTTCGCAACGGATGGCATCTATCTCTGCGGACTCGCTCATTCGCCGAAATTCATCGAAGAATGCATAGCGCAGGCATCGGCAGCAGTCTCACGTGCATCGACCATTCTCTCTAAGGATTTCTACGAGGTTGAAGGAATAGTCTCTCAGGTGAACGAACAGAAATGCACAGGCTGTGGAACCTGCTTGACTATCTGCCCCTACGGTGCAATGGAGAAGAATGCCGAGGGCATAGCAAAGACAAACATTGTCTTGTGCAAGGGCTGTGGCACCTGCGTTGCATCATGTCCAGAGAGAGCTGTGCGTCTACCCGGCTTCACTGATGAGCAGCTCATCGCTCAGGTTGCGAACGCTGTCAAGGAAGCCAATGGTGTCAAGGGGGGGACCTAGATGGCTTTCGAACCTCGCGTCGTAGGCTTCCTCTGCAACTGGTGCAGCTATGCAGGTGCGGACCTGGCAGGAGTCTCAAGGTTCCAGTACCCGCCCAATATCAGAATAGTCCGCGTGATGTGCTCAGGCAGAGTCGATCCCCTTCTCATAGTCGAGGCTCTGATCCAAGGTGCCGATGGTGTGTTCATCGGAGGCTGTCATCCGGGGGACTGCCATTACATAAATGGAAACCTCCAGGCTAGCTACAAGATCGGTCTTACAGAGAAGATCCTTGAGCTTGCTGGTATTGACCCGCGACGGGTGCAACTTGAATGGGTGAGCGCCTCTGAGGGACAACGGTTTGCCGACCTCGTCAGGGATTTCACAGGAGTGCTCCAGAAACTTGGCCCAAGCAACGCGGGAGAAAGGATGGATGGCTTATTGGCAGTACGCGATGCTCTCAGTAATTTCAGACTTAGGGCCCTTGTGAGCAATGAGCTGAAGATCGTCGAGGAAGGGAATGCCTACGGAGAAAAGCTGGACAAGGAGAAACTCCTGGACATTGTGTACAATGCTACGAAGGAGGAATTCGAGAGATCAATGATCCTCCTGCTTGCGAAGAAGAACAACATGTCCGTGAAGGACCTCTCAAAGAAGACCAACGTCCCGACGCATCGAGTGTTGGAGCACATAGTCGCGCTGAGGCAGAAGAATCTCATTTCAATGGACCACCCGGAAGGCTTCACGCCAACATACAGAACCATCGAGATCGGGGGTGAGCAGTGATGGCAGCTAGTGAGAGGATCGGGGCGGCGATGGTGGTCGGCGGTGGCATCTCAGGGATGCAGTCAGCGCTTGACCTGGCTGACTCCGGCTACAAGGTGTACCTGGTCGAGAAGCAGGCGAGCATAGGCGGTACTATGGCCCAGCTCGATAAGACCTTCCCGACAAACGACTGCGCCATGTGCATCATGGCACCGAAGCTAGTCGCGACCGGGAGACACCACAACATCGAGCTGATAACGAACGCTGAGATCGCGAAACTCGAGGGTGAGGCGGGCAACTTCGATGTGACCGTCAAGCAGCACTCGTTCAGGGTAGATCCCAAGAAATGCACTGGTTGCGGCAGCTGCGCCCAGAAGTGTCCCATCGAGACGACCAACGAGTACGACGAGAACACGAAGGTCAGGAAGGCCATCTACGTGCGCTATCCGCAGGCCGTTCCCCTAATCTTCTCGATCGACCCGGACAAGTGCATCGGGTGCGGCATATGCGCCGAGGAGTGCAAGGCCAAGGCGGTTGAGTACGACCAGAAGGAGAAGATCCTGGAGATCAAGGTAGGATCCATCATCCTGTCTCCGGGCTTCGACGAGTTCAACGCGCGCCTGAAGTCCGAATACGGTTACGGTGTCTACCAGAACGTCGTTTCGAGCATCGAGTTCGAGAGGATAATGTCCGCAACGGGCCCGTACTTCGGGACCATCCTGAGGCCTTCGGACGGCGACATCCCCGAGAAGATCGCGTTCATTCAGTGCGTCGGCTCGAGAGACGAGCACTGCGGGAACGAGTACTGCTCCAGCGTTTGCTGCATGTACTCTATCAAAGAGGCGGTCATAGCCAAGGAGCACACGTCCCAGGTGAAGCCGAGCATATTCTTCATGGATATGAGGGCGTTCGGGAAGGAGTTCGACGAGTACTACAACAGGGCCCAGAACGAGTGGGGCATAAAATTCGTAAGGTCAAGGGTGGCGGCAGTCACCGAGGACCCGAAGACAAAGAACCTCAAGATAAAGTATGTCGAAAACGGCGAGCCGAAGGAGGAGGAGTTCCAGATGGTCGTTCTGGCAGTCGGGCTCAGACCACCAGTCGACGCCGAGAACTTGAGCAGGATCATGAAGTTCAAGCTCAACGATGACGGGTTCGCGCAGACCACAGTGTTCAACCCTGTCGAGACATCCAGGCCGGGCGTATTCGTCGGGGGCGCATTCTCATCGCCGAAGGACATCCCGATGACCGTCGCCGAGGCGTCGGGCGCTGCTGCCAAGGCGGGAGGCGTCATCGCGGCTGCCAGGGGGACATTGGTCACGAAGAAGGAGTATCCGAAGGAGATCAGCGTGGAGGGCCAGGAGCCGAGGATAGGCGTCTTCGTCTGCCACTGCGGTGTCAACATCGGAGGCGTGGTCAAGGTCCCGGAGGTCACGGAGTACGCCAAGACGCTCCCGAACGTCGTCTACGCCGAGCAGAACCTGTACACATGCTCCCAGGACACTCAAGAGAAGATAAAGGAGAAGGTCAAGGAGCTGAAGCTCAACAGGGTCGTGGTCGCGAGCTGCACGCCAAGGA
>JAHIZT010000014.1 GCA_018814355.1 Candidatus Thermoplasmatota archaeon
ATGAACTTGATCAAGTAGTGTCCATCTGCTTTGGCAGTGGCGATGGTATTGAGATTGATGTCCTGGTCAGCCAACACAGCAATCGAATCCAGAAGATCCTTGCTGGAGCCGTTTACTGAGAGCTCAAATTCGGTCGTCATTGTAATCTTCCCCCGATTGTCCGAGGTACGTAATTGCGCTGTTATGTATATATTTTATATGCCATTCATGTCGAATGTGGACAATGTCGAACATCGTGGATTGTCAAAACCCGTTGTTCAATCCGTGATAGTCTTTGCCATGACTCGGGAGAACATTCGAAGAACATTCTAATTGATCGACGATAATGAAAAGAAATGGAGAAAATTGGTGCGACATTGTGGATGCCGCATCGTCGGACTTCACTTCGACGAGTAGTAGGTCATGAGGCAATCGACCCAGGACGATTCGGCCACGAGGTCGAGGCCCACTCCGTCGTAGATGAACTGTCGGGCCCATATCCACCCGTTCATGTTGTACTGCCCCATTGACGGCGGGAACCAGAAGTTCAGCCCGTGAACGGTGTCATGGTACTTCGCGCTGTTGTCCTGGGCAAGGACCGCAGCGTTGAAAGCGCCCTCGAAGGCGTCCACTGCGGCCGTCAGCTCCGGGTGTCCCTCGATCGCTCGAAGACCTTCCACGAACGTGTACACGTCTGGCATCCACTCATATCCCGCCATGTTCGCCCATGTCCCGACAAGGGAATATCCCCTTGCACGTTCTACCTCCTTCATGTGGTCCGGCATGACCGCATTCAAGACAACAGTCAAGTCGCTGAACGCGTCACCAACTGCCGCCATCTTGGACAGGTCCAGCGCGACCATCGTGGCGAAGTCCTGCGAGTAAGTCATCTGGTGGGCATAGTCCCTCTTCGAGCTGTAGTAGAGAACGTACTCGTAGACGATGTTCTTCGCTAGATCGGCAGCGGATATCGTCGGGGTGGTCACCATATCCGTTATGAACATCTCGTACGGCAGGCCATCATATGGCTCCATTGTCTCGGAGGCGACCATGTATGGGACGGCGTCCCTGAGCTCGTAAGCCACCTCGAGAGAGGCCATGTTGCATGCGTCGAATGCGACTAGATCCACACCCTTTCTGTTGATCGCCTTGACGTCCTTCAGTGCTTCCGCGATGCCATGCATAGGCATCAGCACGTCGCCGTTGGTCTCATCCTGGCATATACCGCGCCAGCCGTACCCATGGTCAGATATCAGGAGCATCGTCTTTTTGGCCGGGAAGTTCTTCATGCCCCACAGGGTGAACTTCTCGAGTGTCATAGGGTCGGACGAGTTCATCTCGGGCCACGTGGCAACAACCTTCCTCGTCCCGCCAGATATCTCATAGATCCACGTGCCCATGACTGACTGGATATCCAGGAAGACGACGATGTTCACTTTCTTATTGGACGTCAACGCCTTCTCCCAGGCTTGCATGCAGAACTCGGTCGTGAACTCCAGGTTGTTGTCACAAGCCCAGAAGATCAGTATGGTCCACTCCTTCTCGGAGCTGGCCTTGGATGCCGGCGGGCCGCCCAATACGCCGACGGGCACGGCCAAGGCGAACGCGATCATGACGCTAAGCACACACGCAGTCTTGTTGAATCTCAACCTCGCTCCCCCCTAGTACTACTGACCCCGGTATCGTGAGGCCTGACCATAACCTTTTCCCAGTCTGATCTGAGTACCTCAGTTCTGAACGACGACAGCGCCGGCGCAAAGGAATTATCGATGGGAGCGCATCAAGCGGATGCGGAGTGAGAACGGCTTGAGTTACTCGTTCGACAGGGTGGCGGACAAGTTCGACGAAACTCGGTTCTACCCGGACACGGTCATGGGCGACATACTGAACGCCTTCGAGAAGGTCCTGGTCAAAGGCTCGCGCACACTGGACGCCGGGGTCGGGACCGGCAGGTTCGCGGAGCCTCTGCAGAAGAGGGGGTACGACGTCGTCGGAGTGGACATCTCACCCAGGATGCTTGACAAAGCCAGAGGGAAGGGGACCGAGAACCTGTTCAGAGGGGACCTGTGCGCTTTGCCGTTCAGGGACGCCGTCTTCAGCGTAGCGATCAGCATCCATGTCCTGCACCTGATATCTTCCTGGAGATGTGCCCTAGGCGAGATCGGGCGCGTCACGACCGACAGGTTCCTGTCCGTGGCATTCAACAAAGAAGAGTCGCCAGCGGAAGCGTTCAGACGGCTGTACGAACGGGTGTGCGAGGAGAACGGGTTCGAGATACACCATCCCGGGATGAGGGAGAGGGAGCTGCCGGACCTGCTGCCCGCGGACAGGGTGAGCCTCATCGACTTGCACGAGCACACAATGGAGGTCCCGAAGTTGTTGGACGGATACGAGAACAGGATATTCTCGAGTCAATGGACCGTCCCTGATGAGATACACGAGATTGCCATGGAGGCCATGCACGAGAAGTACGACCGCGTGGACCAGGTCTTCAGCATAGAACGGATCTCCCTCCTCGAATGGAGCATGGACCGCGTGAGGAGTTACGCAGCTGGCCGCTGAGATGGCTTCGGGCTTCGTCTCTACTTTCGTCTAACCGTAGTACATCACTTTATATGCCGAAGGCGAGTTTTCCAGACAGCAGCACAGCAGAAAAACGGCTGCTCAAAGGGGGGCTTTATCGTGGAAATAGAGAAGCTAGCGCCCCATATCGAAGAGATTGCCAGGGCGCTCGGGGATAAGTTGTCAGAGGAACAGATAACAGAAGAATTGCAGAAATACGTCGATGTCTACAGGCTCAGCATCCCGATGGCCAAGAGGACCATCGTGAAGAAGTACGGCGGGGACACCAGCGGATTCTCGACAGGTTTTCAGAGGAAGCTCGCGGAGCTCAGGCCGAGCGAGCCGAACGTGGATTTCATCGCCAAGGTGCTCTCTTCCAACTCGAAGGAGATCACCGCCAAGGGCGAGAAGGAGAACATCATCTACGGATTCATCGGGGACGATTCGACCACTCTCCCGTACACTGTCTGGGACACGGAAGGCGTGGAGCTCCAGAAAGGCGATGTGATATCCGTCAAGGGGGCCTACACGAAGGAATACCAGGGTAGAGTACAGGTCAACTTCGGGAACAGAGTCTCGATCAAGAAGGAGGACCCGGCCACCATTGGGGACATTCAGGTGGCCCAAGGCCCGCCGAAGGTGGTCAACATCGCTGAGCTCAGAGAGGCCATGGGCTATGTCGAGGTGAAGGGGAGGATTCTGTCTCTCGACCCGCGCGAGGTCGCGGTACAGGGTGAAATGAAGAAGATCTTCTCTGGGATACTCGCAGATGAATCTGGCAAGGTCCAGTTCACCGCATGGTCAGATTTCAAGCTGAAGCAGGGAGAGGTCGTGAAGATCTCGAAGGGCACCGTCAAGGCCTGGAGGGGCATCCCGCAGCTCAGCTTCGACGACCGCGCGGATGTCACCATGATCAAAGAGAAATACCCGACGGTCGAGGAGCTTCAGAGGTCGGGTGTCAGGATGATATCGGAGATCGCTGCCAGGGGCGGAGCGGTCGACGCCACCGTCAGAGGAGTGATCATAGAGGTCCGGGAGGGCTCCGGCCTCATAACGAGATGCCCTGAATGCAAGCGCGCGCTCCAGAAGGGCACATGCAAGGTCCATGGGAGAGTCGAGGGCTACCCCGACCTTAGGATCAAGGCGACCCTGGATGACGGGAGCGGCGCGGTGAGCGTCGTCATGAACCGTGAGCTCACCGAGAAGCTCACAGACACAACGCTCGACGAGGGCATGCGGAAGGCCAAGGAGACGATGAACTTCGACATCGTCAGGGACGCGATGGACGAACAGCTGACTCTCAAGGTGCTCACGGTGACCGGCGCGGTCACTGCCGACACATACGGCCTCTCGATGATAGCGAAGGAGGCTGAACTGACCACCCCGGACGTGAAGCAGGAGGCCGAGAAGCTCCTGGTAGAGCTGGAGGGGCAGGAATGAACGTCCGCGAGGTCGCCTGGAGGGTGTTCGCGGAGGAGTTCAATTCATCAGTGCTGGAGCACACAGGCGAGGGGGAGAAGCCTGTGTCCTATGTGATCACCCCGCTCGGGGCGAAGGTGAACCGGATGTTCGTGGTCGGTGTGGTCACGGACATCGAGGACATGGGAGAGGAGGGGAAGCAGAGGTTCAGGGCACGGATAACAGACCCCACGGGCACATTCTACATCTCAGCAGGCGAGTACCAGCCAGGGGCGGCGATGACGCTGTCCAAGATGTCGCCTCCTGCATTCGCGGCGGTCGTCGGGAAGAGCAGGGCGTACACGCCGGAGGAAGGCGTGAAATACCTGAGCATCAGGCCGGAGCGCATCCGTGAGGTGGACGCCGAGACGAGGGACTATTGGACCCTTGAAGCGGCCAAGAGCACGCTCCTCAGAGCCGATGCGATAGAGGACGGGCTCAAGATGGGCCAGCCCACGATCGCCCAGCTGATGAAGCTGGGATACCATGAGAATCTGGCGGACGGCGTCGTCCGCGCGATCGAGTACTACAAGGACATCGATGTTGAACGCTTCAGGAACACCGTCCGGGAAGCGCTCAGGTCCGTGCTGCCGGAGGGAAAAGGGCACGCAGAGGCGAAGAGGCCGGCTCAAGCGCCCAAGAAGGCCAAGGCACCTTCCAAGGGGGATGATGTCGGCGAGGAGCAGATGCACGAGGTCGGCGTGGGGGCTGACGAGGAGGACATCGTCCTGAAGATCATCGATTCGCTGGCCACTGGCGGCAAAGGGGCCAAGTGGGACACGATCGTCGAGACCGCGAAGTCCAAGAAGATCGACAAGGTCAGGCTGGAGGAGATCGTAGCCAGCCTCCTTGACAAGGGCGAGATCTACGAGCCTGAGCTAGGCATGATGAAGAGAATCTGAGAAGAGGAAAAGCTCTGGAAGGGGTTTTCGTGGTTCGCAGTGCGTCCCGAGGAGCTCATTTCTTGAACTCGTCATGGGACATGGCGACCAGTATCAGGCCGACAAGCCCCGGAATCACGCCACCGGGTATGGCAAGGACTCCGCCCAGGACCGCGAGCCCATAGTGTTTGCGCATGATAGCGAGGACTCCACCAAGCAAGGCGACGATGCCCAGAAGAAGGACTATCGCCCCGCACACCGTCAGGAAATCGCTCATACCGAAGGTGATGCCGGAGAACGCCTCTCCGGTCCACGCCAGGACATAACCAACGTAGAGCTCGACCAGCGCACCCAGTATTATCAGAACCCCACCTATGACCGGCTTCACGGTCTCCTTGGGGGCCGCTGGAGCATTGGCCGTTCTGTAATCATAGCCACAGAACTGGCACACGTTGGCATCCCACGCGATGGTCCGCCCGCACTTCACACAATTTCTCGTTCCCGATGCACTCGACATTCTAATCTCTCCGAGGAGTAGAAAAGAAACCAGTCTCTGCTGGCGTCGTTCCCATCCAAAGGCATTATCACATTAGCTGAATATTAATCTTGGCACCCTTTAGGCGGTTTTTGGCAAAAAACTATCGATATCGGCTCAGGTAGTCCCGAAGTACCATCTGTTGAGCAAGGCCAGTACCATGAGCAATGACACTGCAATGACGGCGGCTCCGGCTAGTTTGAACCGCTTCGGAAAGGGTCTGTTCTCCAGGGCCAGCATGAAAATGAGCGACACTGCCAGAACGAAGAAGAAGAAGATGCCTGTGATCCCGACAATAGAGACCGCATAGAACAGAGTTTTGGATCTAGCGGACACGAGTATCGCAACGGCGGCAAAACCGTACAGCCCGACGAACCAGGCCCAATCCGAGGTTTTCGAGAACAGCCGGGTTGCATTCCTCCCAGGGAAGACCGTCGAATTGAGGAGAGGAATCAGTAAGAACGGGAAGGTGACGCCAAGGGACAGGCCGCTGAGGGTCCTACGGAGGTTGTCAGATGTGCTGATGCCGCCGTACGAAAGGGCAGAGTCCAGCAGGAAGAAGGCCATCACCACGCCAAGTATCCCCATATGCTTCGGAGACGGGATTCCGGAGGTGAACCGCCTCGAGCCGGTCCATAGAAATGCGGTGGACAACAAGAACCCGAAATGTATCCCTATGCACCGCGCGCAGAGCGGCA
>JAHIZT010000015.1 GCA_018814355.1 Candidatus Thermoplasmatota archaeon
GATCTGTGTCGATTCAAGGAATGCACGAAATCCAGAAGGACGAAACGATTTTGCATGAAGAATCGCTCGTGGTCGTCGGCGTAATCGCGAGAGCCGGCAACGACCTGGCATCGTCACACGAATCGTTCATGACATATGTGCTCGATTATGGCGAGCCTGGCTCCAGCATATTCTACAACAACATGGTGAACTTCCAGTCATTATTCATGCAGTTTCTCAGGGACTACAAGAATCAATATTCCCTAGCTGTGTCTCCGAACTTGGGCAACATCATCACAAGCCAGGGTCAAATGGCTCTGATCACGGAGGAGACCCGCGCGTATGGTGTCGTCGTGACGGAGTGGGAGAACTACTCAGATGAGACCACTATCACCATCAGCTTGCTACGCGCTGCTGACACTGCCTCTGCATACAACTCGGCGAAGAATGCATCGTTGCACATGCAGATCATCAACATGAACATGGAAGACCTCATCAACGTGAACAATGACGCTGCCGCGCTGACGGATGCAATGGTCCACAAGGCAACAAACAAGGCGATCTTGTACACTCTCGTTGGAGCTGCTGCGGTAGCTGTTGCGATCATCCTTTTGTCGTTCGTGTTCTCATCTAGCATGATGAAACCGATTGTGACTGTCTCGAAGACGGCCAAGACTATTGCTGATGGCAATTTCAGAACGCGATTGGAAATCAGGGCCTCGAGCGACGAGGTAGGAGACCTCGTGAGATCGATGAACATGTTGATCGACAACACCTCGAAACCCCTCATAGAGCTGACAGAGAGCGCACAAGCGATTGCTGGAGGGGATATGACAAGGGATATCAATGTCGTGGCGAAAGGCGATTTGGCTACGCTTGTCGAGGCGTTCAAGCAGATGAGACAGAACCTGTCGAAGCTCACCAACGAGATCAAGATAGCGTCGGAGTCTCTCAAGGATTCGTCCGCGTCATTTGCAGAGACCATCGGACACATGACCGAGAACACGCAACAGGTGTCCTCCGCTGCCGCCCAGGAATCCAAGAGCGCTCAAGCTGAGTCGATGAGAATCGATGAGATGGTCAGAATGCTTTCGGAACAGACCAAAGCAATCTACGATGTGGTCCAGAGCTCGCAGAACGCAGCTGGAGCATCTGCGAACGCCAGCGAAGTCGCTCAGAACGGCAGCAAGTCTGCCCAGATATCACTGGAGAAGATGAACTCGATGCTCAGAAACGTGGAGGACACCGCAGAGGCGATGAAGCTCCTCTCCAAGAAATCAAAAGAGATCTCGCAGGTCGTGTCAATAATTACCGACATCGCACATCAGACGAACCTGTTGTCGCTCAACGCTGCGATAGAGGCTGCGAGAGCCGGCGAACAGGGACGTGGGTTCGCAGTGGTCGCTGACGAGGTCAGGAAGCTTGCTGAGGGTTCTCGAAAAGCTGCAAACCAGATACAGCAGCTCATAGAGCTCGTCGAGAGCGATATCGATGATACGACCGACAAGATGGAACACACAATGAAGGATGCGTCGGAGAGCTCAAGGACCATTTCAGACTCGCTGAAATCCCTTGAGGACATTGCTGCGACAGTACAGGAGACGGCTGCAATGGTGCAGGAGATCAGCGCCTCTACCGAGGAGCAGAAGGCACTCACCGAGAGTCTGGCCAAATCCCTGGATGAGGTCGCAGCGATCTCGAAGGAGAACTCTGCCTCCTCGGAAGGTATTTCGGTATCGTCTGAGAACCTCGCGGCAGGGATGGAAGAGCTCACGGCATCGGCCCATGAGCTGGCAGATCTAGCAAACCAACTGAACGAGATCACGAAGCAGGTCGAATCCGCGAAGGCAACCGTCATGACCATACAAGAAAAAAGTGAGGGTAAGTGAAGCGCTGGAAGGCAGTGATCACCATGCTGGATACTGACACCCTGCAATATGTAGTCTTCCGCCTAGGCAAAGAAGAGTATGGATTTGATGTGGCCATCGTCAGGGAGATACACAACATCGAGGATGTCGCCAAGGTTCACAGAAGCGCTTCACACATCGAAGGAGTCATGAACCTCAGAGGGAAGCTTCTGACCGTCGTGAACCTCAGGAGAAGATTCGGGATGGAGCCGAACCCTGCCGCTGAGGGCAACGAGAAGATTGTGGTCGTCGATGCGACCGACGCTCCGGTCGGCTTCCTAGTTGATGAGGTTCTAGAAGTCGCTAGGTTCACAAAAGAGTCAGTTGAGAAAGCCCCGTCCTACGTGGCGAGTGGCATCGAGGCCCAGTACGTCCTCGGGATCGCCAAGCACGAAGACAGGCTCATCACGCTGATCGACCCGCTCAAGGTTCTGGAGCTGTCTGACGATTCAGAGCACAGTTCTGGAGGTAGTTGATATGGCCAAGATACTGGTTGTGGATGACTCGGAATTCATGCGAAAGGTTCTCAGGAACATACTCGAAGCTGGGGGACACAAGGTGATTGAGGCCAAGAACGCCGACGATGCTGTTGAGAGGTTCGGCAAGGAAGGAGCTGACGTGATCACAATGGACATTGTGATGCCCAAGCAGGACGGCATCGAGGCGGTCAAGAGGCTCAAGGAGGCTAACAGCAAGGCAAAGATCATCATGATCTCCGCGCTTGGCCATCAGAAGACCGTCATGCGATCGCTAGAGGCGGGTGCGGTGGATTTCATAATCAAGCCCTTCACGGCAGACGATGTGCTCGAGTCCGTGAATGCCGTGCTCCAGATGGAAGTCTGAGGTCGGGTGGATGCCTGAGAAGATCAAGGTCTTGATTGTCGACGACAGCGCGTACATGCGCGTCGTTCTCAAGGACATGCTGGAGTCTGACGCCGGCATATCTGTCGTGGGGAACGCCAAGGATGGGGTCGAGGCCATCGAGAAGGTCAAGACGCTAGTTCCAGACGTCGTTCTGCTCGACATACAGATGCCGAAGATGGACGGCATCGCTACATTGCAGAGGATCATGAAGGAGTCGCCTGCAAGGACGGTCATGCTCAGCGCAATGGACAAGGTTGACGACCAACTTCCACTCAGAGCGCTGGAGATGGGCGCTGTCGACTTCATCTCGAAGCCCAGCGGCCCCGTGTCCATCGATATCGTGCATTTCACCGGCAAGATAGTCGAGATTGTGAAGATCGCTGCGGAAGCGAAGATGGATGTCCTTAGAAGAACGAAGGAGCCTCTTAGCACGAAGAAGGTCCTTTCTGTCAAGAAAGAGGCTTTCAGAGGCCATAAGGTCGTGGCGATCGGCGCGTCGACGGGAGGCCCACGAGCCCTGGAGATAGTCTTCGCAGCCCTACCCAGAGATCTTCCTGCATCATTCATCATCGTTCAACACCTCCCTCCAGAATTCTCAACCTCTTTCGCGAGAAGACTGGATGCTGCGAATGGTCCCAGGGTCGTCATAGCCTGCGAAGGCGACAGAGTCGAGAAAGGAGTTGCATATCTGGCCCCCGGCAACAGGCACCTCAGACTCGGATGGAAAGGAGCAGCAAGCCTTGTCATCAGACTGGATGACGGCGAACCTGTGAACTTCGTCAGACCGTCTGTCGATGTCCTGTTCAGGAGTGCTGCGGAGTCGCTCAGGGAGAAACTGATGGTCGTTATTCTTACTGGCATGGGAATGGACGGCACGGCAGGAGCGATGGTGGTGAAGGCGTCCGGAGGTAGGGTCGTGGCTCAGGATGAGCACAGTTCAGTTGCGTTCGCCATGCCAAAATCCGCGATCGATGCGGGATTGGTGGACCAGATCTTGCCTTTGGATAAGATCGCGGAAGAGATAGTCAAATTCCTCCAGGAGTGAGCTAGTTGGCAAAGGACATCGACATGAACAAGTACTCGAAGCTGTTCGTTTCCGAAACGCGAGAGTCCTTGCGCATCATGAACGATGCGTTGCTGGAGCTCGAGAAGAGTCCAGAAAACAAGGAGTTGGTGGATCGGATATTCAGATCCGCGCACACGATCAAGGGCATGGCGGGGATGATGAATTTCAAAGCTGTCGTCGAGACAGCCCATGCCATAGAAGACGTGCTGGGAGGGATACGCGACGGCCGTCTACAGCTCAAGGAGAACGTCGTGGAGATCATTTTCAGCGGTTTCGACACCCTCGACGCTATGGTCGTTGCGGTCGAAGCATCTGCTGAAATCAGAGAGAATCCAAAACTGATCCAGCAGCTGCGAGGGCTGCTCTCCGGTGCCAGGGGACCTGCAACGCCCAAGAAGAAGACTCCCGAGATCGAGCCTGAACCAGTCAAACCCAAGACGACGACCGTTTCGATAAGGCTGGGAAGAAGGTGCTCACTCCCTTCTGCAAGGGCCATGGTGATTCTAAAGGAGCTTGGAAGAGCCTCCGAGATTGCAGGATCCAGCCCAACGGAGGCCGACATCGATCGTGAGCATGTCTTCGAGGAGTTGACGGTCGAGCTCGAGCCCACAGAGAAGTTCCAGGAGGCGCTCAGACGTGTCATTGCCATGTCAGATGTCGACGAGGTCTACGTCGGGATGACTGGAGAACCTAGAGAAAAATGGCACAAGATGACGAAGCAGGAGGCCAGCGCTGTGGCGGCTCCATCCGATGTTCTCCCCGCGCAGACTGTCAAAGTGGGAATGGACAAACTGGACGACCTGCTGGACAACGTTGGTGAGCTTGTCATCGGGCGGAGCAGGCTTCTCGATAAGGCCGCCTCGCGTGACGACTTCGAGCTCCGAGAGATATCCGCTCTGATCGACAAGCTCACTTCTGACATACAGTCCAAAGTCCTCGAGATCAGGATGATCCCCCTGGATGTTGTGATGAGCAGATTCCCTCGCATGGTCAGAGACATATCCAAGAACGAAGGAAAGGAGGTAGAACTCCTCGTCGAGGGGGGGAGCATTGAGCTCGACAGGACTGTCGTTGATAGGATAACCGAGCCCATGATGCACCTGCTTCGAAACTGCATCGACCATGGCATAGAGACGACGGATGAACGAATCCATGCGGGGAAGAAGGCGAAAGGACTGATCAGAATAGTCGCGTCGAAGCAGCAAGACCATGTGCTCATCGAGGTCTCGGACGACGGTAGAGGCATCGACTACGACCAGATCAGGAAGGCTGCCGTGAAGAAGAACGTGATGTCCCGGGGTCAGGCCGACTCGGCTTCTGGAAGGGAACTTCTTGACTTGCTTTTCAATCCGGGTTTCTCCACTAAGAGCCAAGTCACGGAGGTGTCTGGAAGAGGCGTTGGGCTTGACGTCGTCAAAAGAGCCGTCGAGGAACTAGGCGGAAGCGTGATGGTGGCCAGCTCGGAAGGTGCGGGAACCACTTTCTCGCTCTGGCTGCCATTCACTCTCGCGATAATCGAGGCGATGCTCGTCGGGATTGCAGACCAGACCTACGCAGTCGCGATGGGCACCATTGTAGAATCACACAAATTCGAGAAGGATGAAGTCAAGACTATCAGGGGCAGGGAGGTCGTGCAGCTCAGAGGAGAGGTCCTGCCTCTCATACGAATGCGGGAATTCTTCGGGATGGCAAAATCTCCCGAAACGCCGGAGGGCATGAACACCCTGGTGGTCCAGAGCAGGGACAGACGGGTTGCCCTGCGGGTCGATGAGCTAATCGGCCATCAACAGATAGTCGTGAAAGGGCTTGACAGACGGCTGAGGAAGGTTAGGGGGATATCGGGAGGAACGATTCTTGGCAGCGGCAGGATAGCGCTGATACTCGACGTCGATTCCATAATCGGAGGATGAGAGCAGTGACTGATGAAAAGACTGGAAAGGTCTTGGGAGTGATCATGGAATTCGCCAATATTGGCGCAGGCAGCGCTGCTACGGCGCTCTCGTCGCTCATGGATGTAGAGCTCATGAACGAAGTCACTTCATGCAACATACTCCCTATGTCCAAGGTGTCGGATTGGCTTGGCGGCGCGGACCAAATCGTCGCAGGCACGTACACATACCTCTGCGGCGACCTCAAGAGCGGCATACTCGTCGTTCTGCCGAACAAATCCGCGGTCACATTGCTCGAACACCTGACCAAGGAGAAAGTCGATATCGCCTCGCTGACGGAGCTACAAAAATCAGCGCTCAAGGAGGTCGGCAACATCTGCCTCTGTTGGTATCTCATCGCCGTCTCGAAGATGATAGATATCGATATGATTCCAGCGCCCCCGGACGCAACCGTGGACCTGCTCGGTGCTGTCCTTGACATCCCACTGGCTAGCTTGGCACAGAAGGTCGACACTGTCCTCGCGGTCCACACATGCTTCAAAGGGATCGACGAAGAGTTCGAGGGATACTTCCTGATGCTTCCCGAGGAATCGACGCTCAAACTGATCCTCGAGAGGATGGTGGAGCCCCGAAGATGAACCAGCCGCATACCGTCGGGATTGGACAGATGACCGTGTGCCGCGCGCCTGAGCAGATAGTTTGCTTGGGACTAGGTTCATGCGTTGCGATAATCTTGTACGATCCGGTGGCCCGGATAGGTGGAGTCGCTCACGTGCTGCTCCCGAAATCTCCGATCAAGTGCGACAACGAGGAGAAGTACGCTGATACTGGCACAAGGAAACTCGTCAAGGAGATGCTAAACCATGGCGCCAAGAAAGAGAGGTTGGTTGCCAAGCTGGTTGGTGGGGCGCAGATGTTTCCGAACCTGAACCTAGCGATCGCAAACATCGGCAGAGAGAACAGCATGACCGTCAGAAACATACTCAGGGAGTTCAAGATCAGAATCGTTGCCGAGGATCTCGAGGGGAATCGGGGCCGATCTACCTACTTCGACACATCAGATGGTCACGTGACTGTCAAGACGGCCTTCGAGCCAGTGAAGGTATTGTAGACGATTGTCAGAACGTTCGTGTTCTTCTCCGTGCAGTTGTGCTCTCTTCTTACTTCTCTTCCTACGCATCTCATCAACCATCACGACTACAGGCCTGACCCTGGAGTTTCAGAAAGGCTTTTGTACATGCAACCGCGTAGATACCGGTCGCCAGGAGAAGGCGGATGGCTGACGGTAGGTCTGCGTTCATCGCAGGCCGGCTGAGGAAAGTCCCCTCTCCGTGAGAAAGTGGGCTGTCAGAACAGCAGGGCGAGAGTCCTGGCAAGGGCGCAGAAACGACACAGTCCCGGGATAACGTGATGATTCCTCTGTGGATGAAGTCTCCCGGGGATTTGGTGAAACGGCGACTCCCCACTGGAGCAAGCTCAAACGGCCGAATCGATCTCTCATCGTCGGCGGGTAGAGTGCAATAGTCGAATGCCATCACCGTCGAGAGACGGGAACAGAAAGGGGCTTATGTCCTTCACCTGGCACATTCTTGACATACTGGCTTCGTACCACCCATAAAGGTCCTTACGGGCGTTACCTCTTAAATACCACGTGCACCGATTCATAACATGCATGCCGACCAAGAAATCAGGGCTGCGAATGGATTCGGAGGCACGGAGCGGCGAACTTCTTGCGCTCCTAGGACACGGAGATCTCGAGAGAGGAGAACGAGAGTTCGCAAGTAGGTTGGAACCTTTCGTCGCGTACCTCAACGTTCGCAATCGGTCGGAGTACACCATAGAGAGCTACGTTCGGAGCGTGAAACACCTTTGGTCATGGCTCTTGACAGAGAAACAGCTCAAGTCCGAAGCTCTGTTTGATCTTGGCACGTTCACACCAACCGTGTGTTCTGACTGGAAAGACTGGTTGCTCGCACGGTATCGCGATGACGGGCGTGCTACCGTTGTGATAAAAATCGCTGCCACGAATGCATTCCTAGACTTCCTATCCGAACTTCCAAAGAACTCCGATGTGCGACCACCGAAAAAGATCTCGAGCCCGACTGTAGACGCGCCCCAGGTTTTCATGATTGATGATCGGGACATGGAGCTGATGCAACTTGCGGCATCTGATCCCAGTTCGAGGATCTCGCACGAAGCGAGGGCCTTCTTCTGGGTTGCCGTGGACACATGGCAAAGAGTCGGATCCGTCACGAACCTTCTTCTTCGGGACCTCGACCTTGAACATCATCGTTTCAGCTTTCGGGCAAGCAAGATGAAGCAACGGCGTGCATTGGTACTGGATTCAATCTGTGAGCCTACATTCCCCTCGATAATGGCATATGTGCGCGAAGTGAATCCAGGATTCCAAAAAGAGCTCGAGGGTGAGCCGACCTACCTGTTCCCTGCGATGCGGTCTGTGCCAATCGTTCAGAGAGGTGGCTCCCGAAGGATGCAAGTGAAGCCCCTCCTCACCAAACCAATGGGCAAGGCGCGACCGACCCAGCTCCTCATGGAAGTTGCAGAAAAAGCGGGCACTTCAAAAGGTTGCCGGAACCGCCTTCACATGCACGCACTGAGAAGATGGGCGATAACCAGAGCATGGCAAGCAGGAATGTCACCATCAGAGATTGCGTCACGCAGCGGTCACCATGATCTAACGGTTCTGCAAGAACGATACATTCGACCAGAACCCAACCAAAAGAGATTCGAGGCCGCGATCATGATGGTGCGAAAGCCTACGGAATCCGGCCTTTCAGATGCGACGATTCCTGAGCAGCCGACCCCAAGATTGGACTCGGAACAGGTGGAATTTGCACGAAAGTTGAGGAAGCTCCTAGACTTGGCAGATAAGCTGTGACAAGCGTTCTCGCCTGAACCACCAGCCAATCTCTTGTCACATCGGGAATCGATTCATTGAGGAAACATGTTCCTGCCAGTTTGTTATGAGGCTTGTGAGCCGCCTTAAGCATTGCGGAGAATGTCCCTTCATGATACTTCTGGTCCAGCTGATGTATATAGTATCTCGCGAGCTCAGTCTCCGCTTTCTCGAGTTCTGACCAGAGAGCAACCTTGGCTTCACTCTTGAGCCGAAGACGAGGAGCGAAGCTGCCCAGCAAATCGTCCACGTGCCCGCAAATGGTCCGGTCTGTCAGATCTTTGCCGTTGATTATCAGAGGCATCCCTACCTTCCCCTTATTCTGATACGATCTGCCAGTATTTGGTACCTTCCTGACATAGTCGTGGCGATTATCAAGATGACCAAGGTGAGCTTCGAAAACACATACGCAAGTTTCCTCAGAAGTCTTTTGCACGGTGCCAATTCTGGTTATGTATACTACAGATAAAATCGGCGTGGGCCCAACCGGATTAGGACGGGTCAGACTGAATGGCTCACAGTTAAGAATTTCCGGTCTCGGAAATCTCATCGCCGAGGATGCGAGAGATGATACAAATCCCTTCTTCTTTCTTTTCATATCGCTACTATCGAGTTTGAACCCAGCATATGCCTTCTCAACCTAGCGAAGAAGCTTAGTACCTGCTATATCGATGCCCCATGGGGGAGGACATGGGGAGTTTCAGTCTTTCTGAGCGCGAGCATACTAGTTTGACTGGTAGATCATGCCGAACAAGTTCAATCGCAGGCAGGCGGGAACGGCGTCTTAGGATGCCAGTGTCTGTGACTTTGTCAACAGACTGGGGCTTGCAGAACAAAGTCCGTGAAGGAGTCAACCAAGGGGGTGTCTCATTCGATAGGACTGTACATTCTGGATATGGATACGCAAATTGGAACGGCGGCTTCAAAGGATGGCGGGTGGCGTCTGCGCTAGTTGTCGCCCTACTGTTTGTCATGGCCCCGGTCGGATCGGGAATCGTGACTGCGGCATTCTCGGTTGGATCCACCGACCATCGCGCGATTGAGTTGGCCACATCAGGTGGCTCCTTCTATGAGGATTTCAACGGGTATTCTTCGATTAGTGATCCAAGTTTCCAGTCAATTTGGACAATGTGGAAGCCTTCAGATTGGTACGGAAGCGTGTCTACTTCGCTCGAGACGGTGGGAATAGGTGATAAGGTCCTAAGATGTGATATCACAAACACACCATCTACCGCAACCTGTGTCGATTTTGAAGCAAAGGACGCAATCGCCTCTGATTTCAGCCTGGACTTTGACCTCAAGGATTTCAACAGAGGCTCGGGTGGACCGACTCTGGTGATGTACGCTGGAGTTGATTTCAGAGCCGGCGATCAGAGCTGCTATCGATTCGCAATTCTCTACTCGCAAGAGTTGAATAGCATCAGGGAGGTCCTGAACATGGTTCCGGATCGACACTCCTGGCCACAACATCCCACAAGTCTCGGATTCACATCTTGGAGGACTCCTTCGTTCCCCCAGGCGCATCATTATAGAATTGAGTGCACCGGAAGCGGAATATCAGTTTTCAGTGATTTTGCCACAATACCGATAATCACCGCAACAGATACTTCTCTGACTTCGGGATACATCGGAACTTATTTCGAGTCTGGTAACGGCGATGGAGGAGCCATCCACGCATGGGCTAGCTTTGACAATATTCAGTTGATATCTGGGGCTTCAGGCGATCCTGGAGACAGCAGCAGTCTCGCTATCGGATCTGGCACTGGGGCATTCTCAGGAGTCTCTCCTTCTAACAAGCAGATTACCGTAAGTCCAGGGGCGAGCATTTCTGGTACCGTCACGATGACAGCAGTGAGCACCTGGGCATCTTCTGCAGTGATAACCCTCGCAGGAACCCCGTCCTGGGGGACGCACAGCACTTCTTATTTCGAGGTTGGCTGGCTCTCTACTCCTGCGACTTCAACGGTGACTGCGACAATCAGCCTCACTGCGCCGTCGACCTCGGGAACATACTACGTAATCTTCCTGTTCAGTGGAGAGTTCAATGGAGCGCAGGTCGCTTCTCTGACAAACTGGGCCTACGGTGCTGCAGTCTGGGATGATGGCAACGACATTGCTGACTTCAGTGCAACCCAAGTCGCTGAGGCACAGAGCGCTGGGAGAACATCCGTCCTCTACCTGATGGAGGGAGGATACCAATGGATCAACCGTCCAGCAGATGCCGTAACGGTGGTGGTTTCTGGTGTCGTCAATCCCGATCTTGAGGTGAACCCACCGACTGTCGTTCAAGTCAATTGGAATTCCGACGTTGATAGCGATGGCATTCTAGACCTAGTTGCTGGGAAGGCAACCGCTGCGTTTGCCTGGATTACCATCTCTGGCCATCTGGACAGCTCGCAGCAAGTTGGCGTCAAATGGGAATGCGGCGATGTCACGTCGACTTCAGAGTACACCGTTGGCGAATTGATGACGAAAGACGGGCTTATCGAGTTCTATTTCAATGCCCCCAAGACACCGGGACTTGTTCTTGTTATCGTCCGCGTGGACTACTCGAATATGATTGTCGAATCAGATGAGACCAACAATGAGAAGTACTCATTTGTCGAAGTCAAGCAAACGAACGATTTGAGCGTGGCATATATTCCCCTGGAGTATCTCGGGGCTGGTCTCCCACCGTACTACTATGAAACCTGCAGTCAGAGCTTCGCCTTCCTGACCAAGACATATCCAGTTGCCGAGAATCGATTCACGAGCACGGTAATCAGTGACTCATTGATTGCCTCAAGTAACACCCAGTGGAGAATCGACATGGTTTCTCTGTGGCTGATGGGGCAGCTTCGCACACTCGGGTCTGCCGATCGAATTGTGGGTATAGTGCCCGATTACTACTTCCCCGAACATTACCCGGGAGCTGTTGGGCTGTATTATCCAAGCGTCTCTGGAGCATCATTCGTACAGGATGGATATTGGACAACCGTTGCCCATGAGATAGGACATTCATTCGGTCTGAGAACTGATGTAGAGGAATACGATCTACCTGCGTATAAAGACGCAGCCGCACCAGCAAGCGGATTCAATGTTGCGGACAGGACGAAGATCAATAACGGATACTGTTTCATGGGTGTCAACGACTTCAGAAGTTACTCTGTCAACGGTCATACTGAGTGGATTGAGAACTCCTGCTACGAGCACCTCTTTTCAGAATTCAGACAAGACAAAAATGACCCTTCCGTGCTCCTCATAAGCGGCATCATTCAGGATGGGACGGTGAATCTCAACAAATGGTACTGGCTGCCGCATGGTACTGTCAGCGCTATCGCTCCAGGCGATTGCTCGATTCAGTTGTTGGGCGCGGACGGCGAAGTATTGTCTGAAGTTCCCTTCGAAGCTGATTCGAGAGTCTACGCCGATCCAGTAGGAGCCGTCGAGTCCGACTTGATAGCGTTTGCGTTGAAGATACCGTTTGTTGACAACTGTACATCCGTGCGTGTGAATCTGGCCGAGGGCGTTGTCCTTACTGTCAATCCATTCTCCAAACTGCTGAGCGATGCAATTGACTTAATACCAAGCAGTGGGTTTGTGAAAAACGCTCAACAACTAAGAAACGCACTACACAACAAGGTCGCCGAATTCGAGGAAAAGATGAATGCTGGCCTGACAATTGACGCAATGAACAAGTTGAAGAACGATATCAAGGACAAGATTCAGAATTGGCTTCGCAACGGCTATTCAACGAGCAGCCCCTTTCAGCTGACAAAGATGCAGATACTGAGTCTGATAGATGATTTGCTGGCAAGGCTGAGCTCTCAGATAACCTAGGAGATCGGAGACTACTGATTTCATCATAAGGAGGAGAGGATAAGAAAGACCGACTATTGCCAGTGCATTGCCCAGGCATATGTAGCATGCGACAGAAGAGTCGTGACTCATTGCAACCTCCGTGCATATAGGTGTTTGTGTCCCTCACTTGACACTTTATGTAATGCTCCGTGTGTCATGAAACTGCGAACAGGGGCTGAAGAATGGCGACCCAGACTCCACTTCAGTCCTCTTCTTTCCGAAACATCATCGCAGGTTTATGTCTCATTCGAGAATCGACATGCAACGCCAGACACCCAGATATGAGGTGTCAGACACCCAGATATGTGTATTGTTTCATATAGCCAGATGATAATAAAAAGATTCGGGCGCAGACTCATAACCTGACGGCATAGCACAGTGGCGAAGCAATGAAGCAATATGCCCAGTATCAGAAAGCGGTCGTTTTTCCGAAAACGGAAAGAATCGACTCAGAGCCAGATGAGAGGAGTGGGCCCAACCGGGCCTGCACCTGTTGCGAGCCAGATATTCTATCTCGGATTTCAATTCCTGTGAGACAATGCAAGGCCAGTTCTCAAAACCCTTTAACTTTTTTCTCAATCCCGGATATTGACCCGGAATCTACCGGCAATAAGACCTGGATTCGCGAAAAGTCAACGGGCGTAGGCAAACCTCATAGGTCATGAGAACGATTGAGGAATCGGGACAATCAGATGACAGATGTGTATGAATGCAGTGTGTGTCACGTATTGTTTGCTAAGCACGCTCCTCAGTGCCCTGTCTGTCATCGAGGAGCATTGACGAAGGTCGGGGCTCTGTTGCCCCCTGCTGAGCAATCTAATGAGAATCAAGTGACGACGAAAGCGGCAGCGAGCAAAGTGCAATTCAGGTAACCGCGAGAGAACACCCGGTGCCATCTCACCATCCGGAATGTGAGCATGAGCAAGATGAAACAGGTCCCTAGTCATTTGAAAAGAGATTCCACGCCTAGTAGTCCCAGACCAGACAAGATCGCGATTATTGTAGACCACGTTAGCACACCAACACCCATCCAGAGGATCAGTCTGACTCTGCTGACGCCAAGGGAAATCCCGAATGCAGCTCCAAAAAGAGGACCAACCAACAAAGGAGCAAGGAGGCCGAATCCAGCGACCCCATACTTCTGCCACATGCTCCACATTCGCCCGGTCCTTTTCGCTTTTTCCCGAGTTCGGTAACGGTTCACCAGGGAGCTCCTTATATGCTCGCCCAGATAAGATACGAATAACACGCCTGTCATCGCACCAAGGGTCGCGACCGCAGCTGTCGCCACAGGATGAACCCCCATAGCAACGCCTACAGGAATCGCTGCCCATAGTTCCACTATGCCAAGTGCATACACAACTACGAAGATGTACACAAATTCCATCCCGTATCGTCTCCCTCAGGAACGCTCCTTTCCTCGGTCAGCAAATTACCAATGAGTACTTTGTTCTTCTCACGGATTGCCAGTGGCTGTCAACCTAGCACCTACTCTAATCGGACAATTCCTCGTTTGAAACTGCAGACGCGTGTGAATGAGTTGGTCCTGGCTATTAATCCGGAATCTCCCGGCGATCACAGACGGGAACACCTCCGACCCGATGCGGTGCAAGGACGACTGAATCGGGATCCTCATCCTGAACATACTGGTGGTGGTCAGTGAGGAGGTCGAGCGGGAGCTGGCGGCGATGATGAGCTAATTATCTGCCACAGCGTCCAAGACCCTAGGAATCAATCCGAGCAAAAACGATCTAGTTGATTCTGAGCAATCTCTGTCTGGCTATGCGTGATTGTTGACCGAAGGAAGTTTGAGCCTATGAAGAGCCAGTATTTCGTGTCTTGTTGTCAATCAACAAGAAATGAGCCCAGAGATGAATCCAGTCTCTGCGCTCGCTCTCTGCGAAGGCTAGAGCTTCCTATCTCCGGAAGCCTCCATGGATACAGGGGGCGCACAGGCTCTGTAGAACTACAGACGCATGAGCATAAGGTGCTCATCGAAATACTTCGAACCTTCTCTGACAGAACGCGGTATGCGCCCGATCTCAACGAACCCCAGTTTCTGGTAGAGCATCGAAGCCCGTTTGTTATAGTCCAGAAAAGAGAGTTCAATCGTGTCTAACCCGGGCATTCGTTTTCTTGCCAGCTCAATCGTTTTCTTTGTAAGTGCTTCTCCAATCCCTTTGCCTCTCCACTCCTCGGCAAGCGCGATACCCAGAACTGCCCTATGGGAACGTTTGTCCTTGCGACGCTCAACATGACAATTCCCTACAATCGCTCCATCAACCTCGACGACGAGCATTACCGTTGTCCTTCTCCTGATTCCCGTCAGTATGTTCTTCAGCCACACTTTCTCATCTTTCAGTGTCACTCTCTTGTTGACTGTTATTCCTGACATTGGCTCCACAGCAATCTGGTTTATGAACCTCATTAGAGCTCTAGCGTCCAAGGACCGAGGTTCCCGAAAGGTCACCTCTTGGTTGTCTCTTGTCCGGAACCTAGATGAGACCATGATGCTCGAAATGGCCTAGGTATTCAAAAGGATTGTGAAATGCCCCTGGAAAGAGGTCCTGGATTTTGTGATGATTCATGAGGAATGAAGAGACGCGAAGTGGATTGAAGGGGATTTGAACCCGACCCAGACATTCGCGTCTTGATCTCAACAGTAACGAAGAAAGCACTCGTGGTTCTCGAGATGGCCAAGCGCCGTGGGCGGTTCTGTTGACAGACCATTGGTCCTGAGCCAATGCCCGGAGGGAATGAGAGCCTAGGCCAGCTCGTCGGGATGGCCTGAGAGCGGGAGATGCGGTGCCACTGGGAAGGAGCTGCCGGTTCTTCCTCAGCTTGGAGAGGGCAGAGAGCATCGACTGGCAGTTCTTTGGCGCATAGGCGTTGACGTCGTTGTTCCAATAGCCCTAGACTTCATCGACTGGCAGTTCTGAAAGTGTTCCTGCCCAAGTTGAGCTCTCCTCCGCGGAGTAGTCGTGACCATACCAGTGCTTCGTGCCGTGGCTTGCGGACGGAAGGAGAAGATTAATCCCCTTCTCCTGCACAATGTGTCCTTTGATATCATGGGCAAGTGCAGCCTCTGCGGTGATGACGAGAAGCATATCTCTTTCAATCTTAGCCTATGCTCTGCCTGTGCGAGAAAGAGAGAGTCGAGGGAGATAGCGGAGCGAGTGCATCAGAAATCTATTGAAGGTTTCTCGCTCAGGAAGCCAAGCGGGACTGGCTCTGCATGCAGTCAATGCGTGAATCACTGCCACATGTCCGAGAACGAGAGAGGACTCTGCGGCCTGAGGAGCAATCAGGGAGGAGTGGTCCGTCCCCTGCTCTCAGAAGAGGCGGTGGTGGATTGGTACTACGATCCCCTGCCAACCAACTGCGTGGCCGAGTGGATATGTCCCGCCACTGAGGGAAACGCTCTGGGGAAGAACCTCGCGGTGTTCTTCCACGGCTGTACCTTCGATTGCGTGTTCTGCCAGAACTGGCAACACAAGATGGGAGTGAAAGAGCTCAAGCCTCGGAGGACTGTGGACCAGCTAGTGCGAGCTATCGATCACGACACGCATTGCATCTGCTTCTTCGGTGGAGACCCTACCCCACAGCTCGAGTATGCGTTCCAAGCTTGTGAGAAGCTGATTGAGAAAGGAAAGGGAGTCCCAAGGATCTGCTGGGAGACCAACGGCTCCATGTCACCTGACCTGGCCAAGAGGATCACGGAGTACTCGTTTCGGACAGGCGGGACTGTCAAGTTCGATTTGAAGGCCATTGACGAGAACCTCCACTTTGCCCTGTGCGGTACATCCAACAAGCAGACCCTGCACAACTTCCTCGCTCTGTCGAAGCGTTTGGTGGAATTTGGACGGCCCTTCCTAGTGGCCAGCACATTGCTTGTTCCGGGCTATGTCGATGCAAAGGAGGTTGGAAGTATTGCCAGATTCGTTGCAGATCTGAATCCGGAAATCCCGTACTCCCTGCTTGCATTCCATCCGGACTACTTGATGACCGATCTCCCGTTCACATCTAAGGCCGAAGCTGATGCAGCCCTTGCTGCCGCTCGGGGTGCGGGCCTTAGAAATGTGCACGTGGGGAATGTTCACATATTGGATTGAGGATCGCTGGACAAGGCCAGTCGTCTGACTTTTTCTTGTCTTTCCGCTTCGGCTCGTTGAAGTGGACGGTGAGGTTGCATCAGGAATCCATAGTCTTGCCCAACTGTCTCGGCGAGACTCTTATCGTATTGTATGGAATTAGGTTTCGAGGATGTACGACCCCGCGAAGCTGGCAAAGGAAGTCGAGGAGGTAGTCTGTTCTGGTGACAGAAGACGCTACTACCGGTTCAGGCCCGCCAGGTTCTATGGGGGAATATCCACGGCCGACTGTGTCGGCTGCTGCCTCAGGTGTGTGTTCTGCTGGTCTTTCAGAGAGGTGGCCAATCCTCATAAGTTCGGCAGCATGTACTCTCCCGAGGAAGTCGCGAGCAAGCTTGTCTCGATGGCGAAGAGGAAAGGTTTTCGGCAGATAAGGGTGAGTGGGAACGAGCCGACAATCGGCCGGGAGCACCTGATCAAAGTGCTCGAGCTCATACCTGCTCAGTACCTCTTCATACTCGAGACGAACGGCATCCTGGTAGGCAGCGATCCCAGCTATGCGGACGAGCTGTCGAGGTTTCCAAATCTCCACGTGAGGGTGAGCTTGAAGGGTGCGTCGGAAGAGGAATTCTCGAGATTGACTGGGGCGGTGCCGGAGGGATTCGAGCTGCAGCTCAATGCATTAGAGAATCTGAGAAGACATGGCGTAAGAACGCATGCAGCGTGCATGGTCAGCTTCAGCAATGAAGAGAGTGTGCGTTCCTTGAGGCGGAGGCTAGGGAGTATTGATCCCGAGTTCGAGGATTTCGAGGTTGAGGAGCTGATACTCTATCCTTCCGTCGAGGCGAGGCTGCAGAAATCTGGAGTGAACTACTTCACATCGCACATGCCAGACAGAGTCCCTCCGGAGCAGGTGTGAGCTAGCTATGAACCCGGCTTCCGAGGCATTCGAACTCGCTCAATGCTCACACCTGAGCATTTGGCGCTCATCGCTCATGAAGTCTGCCAGGCGATGAATGACTCCGTGCAACAGACTTGAAATACTAAGAGGCTGCATAGTAATGAACCCCCCTAGACAAGACATGGTTTTAGGCATCCGTTCGGAGACGTCATTTCCATGATCTTGCCAAGAGTGTGGGAGGAGGAAATGTAGATGGAGCAAGAGTTTAGCGTCAAGCTGCCCAACAAGCCAGGAGAGGTCGCTCGATTGACGGAGAAGCTGCATGAGGCAAACATAAACATAAGAGCCATTTCGACCGAGCCCCATGCCGAGGTCGTGCGCCTTGTGAGTGCGGATCCCGAGAAGACCAGGGAGATACTAAAGAAGGCGGAAATGCAGTTCTCTGTGAGGAACGTCCTCGTGGTAAAGCTGGAGGACAAGCCCGGCGAACTCGCGCGGGTCACAAGGATCTTGGCAAATGAGGGCATAAACCTCGACGCGGCATACATGTTCGACAAAGA
>JAHIZT010000016.1 GCA_018814355.1 Candidatus Thermoplasmatota archaeon
ACCTCGCCGTCGCGAACTGCGGCTACGGTATCGGCGGAAACGAGGTGTCCGTCCTCCGCGGTCGCGACGACGGTATGTTCGAGATGGATTCCGCATTCCCCGTTCCGGTCGGCGTCACCCTACATTCCGGGGAATTCAACGCGGGTTTTCTGGAATTTCCAGCGGTGCTTTTCTGACTCCTGACTCACCGAGATGTTCTGACTCACCGTGATCATCATCATTGCCTCTCTCCGGCGGCTCAGCAGGGTCCATATTCCTTCGCGGGTACCGACAGCAGGCGCAGTACCTTCCTCTGGACAGCATTCAGTTCATCCCAAAAGCAGTCGACGAACTCATCATCTTCGAAGAGCCGGCTTCGGCGGATGCCATCGAATAGTTGCATGATCTTCTCCGCCGTAGGCGTCTTACATTCTCGTTCTTCCGGGTAGATCGGAATCGATGAGATCTTCTGCTGCGCCATCGCCCGACGCATTTCCCGCTCGATAAGACAGGAGACGAGCAACGCGAGAAAGACCAAGGAGAGATAGGATGCGATCCTTGTCGGCGTTTTCAGCCAGACGGGCGCGATCTCCAATACGGACTTGAGCTGTTCATTTCTTTTTTCCAGATAGGGCTGGAATTTGTAGATCTCCAGCACCTCCTTCATGTCGAGTTCGTTGACATTGTCCTGGAGCGGAAAGATCCCATCTATCCGGCTATCCTGCTGGATGAGATCGGCCCGGACTTTCCAGGCAAGTGCGAACTCCGGCTTCATCTCCCTTCGATAGTCCGTATTCCTGCCCGGACGCCCCGGCTTGGTCTGGTGGAACACGGGCTTCTGATGAACTTGGACTTCTGTCTCGATCCACCGGCCCGCAGCGGTCTGTGCCAAGAGCTGGTCCACTCTTGCCTGGATCTTCTCTTTCGTCCCTAGATCCCCCTTGCCGATCCGGCCCGAAAGGCGATCCAAGGCCTTCCCGACCCTGTGAATTCGGGCTTGTCGGCTCTCCTTATCCAACCGGGCCTTCGTCGAGCTATGGATCCAGATAATTCGGCAGCCCTCGTCCGAGGGCATAGGGTCCGTGAAGCCCCGGAACACCTCCTCCTCGACCTTCCCGTCGGGCCCTTTCTTTCCTCGCAGATTCGGACGGCGAATCAGCTCCACCCAGTCAGGCTCATGCGTTTGGATCCATTCCTGGAAGCGAGTGTACTCACGCCGGTTCTTCGGCATCACGGTCACGAACCGGCCCCCGTTCCCGATGATATGCCTCAGGTTCTTCTCGCAGCAGAGCTTGCAATCCGCCACGTAGATGAACCTGGTGTGTCCGACGATCTTCCGGAGCATATTCCATATTTCGATGTGCACGTTGTCGTCGGCTGTGTTTCCATTGAAGACCTGATGTTGCACGGGGAGGGCCCCATCACGGGTCACGCACAACGAGAACACCAGTTGCTTTAGATCGGGGCGATGGTCTTTGTTGTTCTGGTTGCGGGCCATGACAAAGGGCGAACTGCCCTCGGCGCCCGCCGAGAGGTACTCGCCGAAGAAGGTGAGGCTGGTGGTATCTTGATGGATCTGGCTCAGATCTATGTCGAAAGTCCGAACCATGTGTGTCACCACACCGGTCAGCAGGGATGCCCGGTCCCCTCGATAGAACCAGTCTAACGCGGTGGCAACTCGATCGTCATTGAAATGCGGGATGTCTTCCGCGTTGAGTCCAAGTTGCTCGGGCACGTATCCCCTTACCCACTCCTGCAACCGGTAAAGCGGTAGCCGACTGACGACCAGATTCCGAAGCATCACCGTCAGCACCCGGCCATGGGGAATGTCAGGTTTGCGCCCCCGAGCGCTTCTCTCCACAGCGTCCAAACAGGACTGAATCCGCTCATCCAGCTCCAACCGCGCGATGATGCGGTTCACGATGGGCATGGGTCCAATGGTCTTGGACTCCAGTTCTCTCCTCACTCCCACCGAAGGCGATCTCCCCTACATCACACTGTCTCTTCACCCCACTCCGTCTCTGGACCGTAGGGTAACAACAACGGTGTTACGAGGCGCATGGAGCAAGAAGATCTCCATCCTTGCTCACCATCGCCCCGATCATCTTTCCGACGCCGTGAGCATGTCGAATCCTCGCCTGGAGATCGCAATGGGCTGCGACGATCCTTGGCGAAAGTGTTCATGATCTTCTCTTCGGTTTCTGATCATACGAACGTACTTATAGGGCTCGATACGCTTCACCGCAACTCCTTTTCTTGCCCGTCGTTGCCTGCGTGCTTTGTAAGTTTCATCCACATCATCTGTTACGATTTTGCAAACTTTTTCTGTTGCGCTCCTTCATCCTTTGTGCGATCCTTCGAGACATGATGAGGTGGAGAGAAGGAGACAGGAGCACGATTGCTGCAACGTCAGAATCACGGCTCAACGCAGGAGCAAGGGGGACCGCATTCCTCGGCTTTATCATGACCCGCCGAATGAAGAGCGCACCGAACACACCACCATACGAGAACACGTGGAGACGCCTCTCCATCTTCCGTGCGAAACAGAGGCGTTCCCTTCAAGCCATTGAGCAGGTGAGGATGCCAGAAAACAGCGACCCATGCAGGAGGTGGGTTTCAACTCGCTGACGACGACGATAGCTGAAGCCTCAGGCGATAGAAAGGCAGTCGCGCTGAACACGCTCAGTATGCCGAACACACTCAGCTATCATTCGAAATTGAGACATAATGGGATCTGAATTCCCCGGAATGTAGGGTGTGTCCAGACGAAGGGACACGCGTTCAGTGGGAGTCAATCCCACCAAGGAAAGAGCCGAAGCCTTGTAGCTCGGACAGCAAGCAGGAGGGAAACCGAATGACTTGAAGCCTGTCGACAAAGCCACCCTTGGGGTGGTGAGCGAGCCACCGGGCCGTAACGAAAGTGAACGCATAGGTGACCTCGAAACCGGAAGCCTCGGAGGCCGAGCCCCCCCTACATGGGCGAAGGCAGCATGGGACGTCGAAATTCGGCTGAGACGGCGTCTCACTCCGGCGGGGTGATAGCGATGGCACGGTGGCAAGGACGCGTGGAGCAACTGGAGAAGCCCTCCTCGCCCCGGGCCGAAATGCCCGGAGAAAGGTAGGCGCTATAACCGGAGACACCGGGAAAGGTGCCGAAGGCGAGAGGGTGGCGGATGGGTCCGCAGTAGCTGAGAAGGCGGGTAACTCCGCTGGAGCGAAGGGGCCCTGCTGATCGTAGCTCTTCTGCCAGCATGGGGAGGCAGGATGGCCGGGCGGGAGATGGACAGGCAGACGTGGCAGAGGTTGCTGGAAGCGTTGCGGATGACGTATCAGCGCGCCAGGGAAAGGAACCTGGAGCGCTGGGAAAGGATGGTCCATGACGCGCTCTACCAATGCCAGCTGCAAATGGAAATCGACGGCCTGGAAGAGATAAGGCCCATCATGAAGGTGCTGCTGGGGTATGACCCGCTCGAGGGGGACACTCGCCCGAAAGGGGAGAAACAGCCAGGGCTCGCAAGGTCTGAAGCCCGAGAGGTACCTTCACTGCAGGACCTGAGGCAGAGGATATACGCCAAGGCGAAGGCCGAACCGTCTTGGCGCTTCTGGGGTCTGTACGTCCACGTCTCCAAGATGGAGACACTCCAGGAAGCCTATCGCATGGCGAAAGCCAACAATGGGGCTCCAGGCATAGACGGGGTCACGTTCGAGGCCATAGAGGCCCATGGGGTGCCACCGTTTCTGGAGGAGATACGAGACGAACTGATTACGCGCACGTATCGTCCGATGCGGAACCGGAAGAAGGAGATACCCAAGAGCGGCGGCCGAGTCCGAACGCTCGGAATCCCTTCGATTCGTGACCGCGTGGTCCAGGGGGCTCTGAAGCTCATTCTGGAACCGATCTTCGAGACCGACTTCCAAGAGGGGTCGTTTGGTTACCGGCCGGATCGGTCAGCGCACCAGGCAGTCCAACGGGTGGCCGAGGCGATCGTCCGAGGTAAGACGCAGGTGATCGATCTGGATCTCCGAGCCTACTTCGACAATGTTCGACATCATGTCCTGTTGGCGAAGGTGGCGGAAAGAGTCCGAGACGATGATGTCCTTCGTCTTCTGAAGATGATCCTGAAGGCGTCTGGCAAGAAGGGCGTGCCACAAGGGGGAGTAATCTCACCTTTGATGAGCAACGTCTACCTCAATGAGGTGGACCGGATGCTGGAACGGGCCAAGACAGCGACACGACAAGGCCGACGCATGTACCTGGAGTATGCGCGATACGCCGACGATGTCATCGTATTGGTCGACCCGAAGCACCCACGGGGTGACTGGCTGCGAAAGGCAGTGGGCAGACGGCTACGGGAAGAACTGGTCAAGCTCCAAGTCGAGATCAACGAGGAGAAGACCCGCAACGTGGATCTGGCTGCGGGAGAGAACTTCGACTTTCTTGGCTTCCGCTTTCAACGACGTCGAAGCCAACGCGGCAAGTGGTGGCCGTGCTATGAGCCGGTCCCTGCGAAACGAACGGAATTGGTGCGGAAGCTGAAAGAGATCTTTCGAAGATATCGATCGCAGCCTGTTGCCCGCGTGATCGAGATCATCAATCCGATATTGCGCGGATGGGTGAACTACTTTCGCATGGGACATGCCCGGCGGTGCTTCGCCTACGTACGACTCTGGGTGGAGAAGAAGATCCGACGACACCTCATGCGCTCCCGGGGGCGACGAGGCTTTGGGTGGAAGAGGTGGAGTACCCCATGGCTGCATGCCAACCTCGGGTTGTTCCGAGGATACAAGACAGTCCGTTTACAGCCGCGGGCGAAAGCGCTCCCATGCACATAGGTCACATAAACCTTGGTACGAAACGGTCAGGAGAGCGTAGTGCGGGAGAACCGCATGCTGCGTTCGATGTGGCGGGGGCTGGAGACGGGTCTACGGCCGGAGCTCGATAGGGCACGCCATGCCCGAAAGGGTGGACACAGACGAAGCCGAGGCCTACGGGATACCGCGCCAGTCCCCGACCCTACGTATATGGCTCTACAACTAGAGTTTTGCAGCCAAGGCCTTGTGGCGGCTCTGCCTCGGCCATATCCAGAATGGCCTTAACTGTCGCATCTCCCCAATACTGAAGTGGTCCTAC
>JAHIZT010000017.1 GCA_018814355.1 Candidatus Thermoplasmatota archaeon
ATGCCGAAAGCCATCATCAGGACTCCGCACGTTTGGAACACAAGCCGGTGGATGCGTGGGGTCCAGAGATGCTTCGTTCTGAAGACCGTGTAGGACGTCAGCGTATACCAGCCGAGGTCGCAGCTCCAGTGGACGATGGCGAAGACAACGACCGCCACTGCACCGAACCACTCGGCATTCATCATGAGCCATGCACCGATCGTTGCCCACCACAGGAGGAAGTACGGGTTCAGGGATGTGGTCAACGCCCCGGCGGTGATGGCATCATACGGAATGTACTCGCTTCCGTCCTGGACGGCGCTGTTCCTCTTCCTCAGCATCATCGAGCCAAGGAATATCATCAGCGCCCCTCCAACCAAACCAATCGCCAGTCTGACCGCCGTGTTCTCAAACACATATCCAAGGCTAAGGGCGATGATGGCCATGAGGGGGAACTCGACGAGTCCGTGTCCAAGCGCGATCTTGACACCAGCCCTCTTGTCTGTGTACCCCTTTGCCACGGAGGCGGCGAACAGCGGTCCCGGGGTCATCACACCAGATAGCGAGATTATGATCGCAGTTCCCAGGAAGACCCAGAAGTTCTCGATGAAGGGATCCACGATTTGCCATCAGCGTGGAGTACCTATATAATCAGTGTCCATCGTCGATCCGCATTTCCGTGTGCCAGCCCCCGCTTCTCATATACAGGCAGGACGATGTGGTCTCGTTGTGATGACAAGAGGGTCAGCTGAGGCCCGTCAAGGGCCAGTGATGAACCCTATGAGTGCTGAGATCTTGTCAACTGCCGGGCGAGCACTTGCTCTTCCCGGCTTTCCCGTTTTTATTCATCGAATGCTTCCGTCTGGTCGCATGCCAAGAGATTCCAAATAGGATTACGCCAATCTAGCCTTCCAAGGTGTCAACCTCTGACGGGCTCTCAGCGGATTAGACCAGTGGGAAGGCCTCTGGGTGTCACTATTCTTGCGATCATCGCGATTGTCGCTGGAATTCAATCCCTTGGCGCCGGGCTCGCTCTCTTCTCTTTCTCCTCGACGCTGGAGAAGTCTATCTCGGGCATTGTGTCCCTCATCGGGCTCGGATTTCTGATCATTGGACTATTTTACCTGTTCCTGGCCCGGGGGTATGTCAAAGGCCATGAACGGGCAAGGAGGAAGGGCAGGATGATTGCGGCGTTCGCGATCCTCCTCGCGTTGGCAGGCGTCATGATCCTGCCAGCGAGGCTAGTTCCAGAATCGCCCGTCTGGACGATGATCCTCAATGTCGTGATAATCCTTTATCTCGGCAGGCCGCGTGTGAAAGCGTTCTTCGCTTCTAGGTCTAGACAATGATGATTTTAGACCGACCTAGCTTTCGTCTCCAAAATGATTTCCACCGCTGACTCCTAGAGCCGTCTCTGATGAGGGTTCAAAGGCGAAAGTGGGACCAAGGCAGGTCTCTCCCTTCTCATATTTCTCTTTCTATAAGCTAGATGAACTGCTAGATTCGTTGTCTGAGAGAAAGGACAAGTAGGCAATGAAGCTGCTCAGCTGCATTCCTTCGTTCCATCGCATGATGAAATTCCCCTCTTTTGATGGCATCACTTTCGGGAGTTTGTGGTATACTAGCTTCTGAAGGCCAGTGAAACACTGGTCTCCGTTTTCGACAGTGAGAGCGAACACTCTCCAAGCATCGCCCCTTTTTCCCTTCAACCTGAAAGCGTACATCGGGACCAAGCCGACCCTTGTGCAGTCTCGTATCATCTGTTCTGCTTGCAGAATGAGCTTCTCGCTTCTGCTGAATCTCAGAACATCACTTGCGGAGCTCTTGACCTCGATGGGGAACGATATCTTCCAGCGAATTGCCACCAGATCCATCCCGAGAGATCCAGCTCCTCTGATGACAAGGAATGGATGCTCTCTAATCTTCGAGTATGCTTTCTTCTCTTCTGGCGTGCAGGTTTTTGTCACGCGTGCGAGGATATCGTCGTCGCCCTTCAGTATTCCCTTTAGTTCACGCTCAAAAATGCGTCCCATCGCCTTCGTCAGATGTATGCGCCACTCTGGTTAAATCACTTTTCACTGCAGTCAGCGAGCGCGTTCCTCATGAGCTCATCATCCAGAACCGATTTGGGGACTTCCGTGAAGAACCTGGCTTCCGAGGCGCCTTTTCGTCCATCCGAGCAGCACTCGCAGTCGTCCGTGATGGCGGCATAGAGCAGATGCAGGCGTTTCACAGATAGGTCGGCGTAGTGCCAGACGACATCGTACATGCCAGAAAGCTCGAGGCTCCTCAGCATAAGACCGCACTCCTCCTTCGCTACTCTCTTCGCAGCTTGGATGGCCGTCTCGTGCGTGCGGATCCTGCAAGAGGGCAATCTCCAGCTCTCGGAGCCCTTGTCCCCGACAAGTACGATGCCCTTCTCTCCGACGATCACGAGGATCATCTCTCCCTTGCAGGGTGCATAGTTCAGGTCCGCCTTGTCCTTCCCCATATCGAACTCGAACTTGCGGACCTCGAAATGAGGCGTGGTCGTGGCCAGGTCGTCGATTTCGCCCGCTGAAGGGAGCTCAAGAAGCATCCTCTTCGGGGTCTTTCTCACGGAACCAGTCTTGACCTGTCTCTGGGGTATAGGACGGCCTCCCTGATGTTAGGCAAGTCCAGCATCTTCTGGACGTACCTCTCGACCCCGAACCCGAATCCTCCGTGCGGAGGCATCCCGTATCTGAAGCCCTTGAGGTAGAAATCGAAGGACTCGAGGCTGAGGTTGTTCTCCCTCATCTGTTCCGTCAGGACATCGTACCGGTGTTCCCGCTGTCCGCCGGAGACGATCTCCTGCCCTTTGTAGTCGAGGTCGAAGTATCCAGTCGTCTCTGGGTCGTCATCGAATCGCTTGGCGTAAAAAGTGCCTCTCTTAAGTGAAGTGGGGAACTCTGTGATGAAATAAAGCTCAGCTTTCTTATCGCGCTTCATGACCTCCCCGAGGGACTTCTCCCCTTCGGTCCCGAGGTCATCTCCGTGCTCGATCTTCATCCCCTCGGCCTTCACCATCTCCACGGCATCCTTGTACTTCACCCTCGGAAACGGGACCGAAGGCTTCTCTATCTTCGCCCCGAGCCTCTCCAGTTCGGTCCTGGCGTTCTCGAGGACATAGTCCAGGCTGTTCACCACGATTCCTTCGGCCACAGCCATTATGTCCTCTGATGATTCGATGAATGCCAGCTCGACGTCGAGGGAGATGAACTCGGCTATGTGGCGGATGGTGTCGGAGGCCTCGGCTCTGTATGCAGGCGCGATCTCGAACACTCTGTCAAGGCCAGTCGCCATGAGATTCTGCTTGTATAGCTGGGGGCTCTGGGCGAGGTATGCGTTCCGATCGAAGTACTTGATCGCGAACAGCGTGGAACCCCCCTCTGCCCCAGCTGCGACTATCTTGGGCGTGTGAACCTCCACGAATCCCTCTGACATCAGGTATCTTCTGATGCCTTCGGTCGTCTTTGCCTCCACCTGGAAGATCGCCCTGACCTCTTCCTTCCTCAGGTCCAAGAACCTGTTGTTGAGCCTGGTGTCCAGATCTGCTCCGACCTTGTCAATTACTCCGAGTGGCAGCGGAGCCTCAGCCCTGTTCAGGATGTCGATCCGTTCGGGGATGATCTCGAAGCCCGCTCTCGCCTCCTTGCTCTCCTTCACAGTCCCAGTGACGAGGATGACTGATTCCCTCTGGATCGAGGCCACCAGGTCGAACAGTTCCTTGCTCCTTTTCTTCAGAGTGGTGATTTGAGTGACGCCGTCTCTGTCCCTCAGCTGAAGGAAGGAAATCCCTCCGAGGTTCCGCAGGTCCTGGACCCAGCCTCCGACGGTCACCAGCTTTCCGAACATCGAAGCATCGATTTGCTTAGAGTATGTGATGTGTTGCCATGACGGCAAGAAAGTTACACCGTCCCGGCATAACCTAGTCGAAGTTATTAACTGTTTTCTCGGACCGATGTCCCGAGCCGCACGCCGACAGACCACCAAGACGCCAGGGACCACTTGTTGCGAACATTAATCTCCATGCAAGGCTTCCTCAGTCCGAGCCCGCGATGGTGTGCCGATGGAGTTTTCCATTCTCGTCTATGTCCTCATGATCATAGCGTTTGCAAAAGGGCTCGGCGAGGTCCTCTCGAGGGTCAACCAACCCGCAATCGTCGGTGAGCTCCTTGCAGGCATAGTCCTGGGCCCATTCATCCTCGGCAAGATCTTCACTGGCCTGGGCAACATGTATGATGACCAGTTCATCAAGAACCTGGGCGACCTCGGAATGCTGTTCCTGATGCTCTATGTCGGCCTCGAGTTCTCGCCCAAGCTAATCAGGTCAGCCTCTTGGCTCGGCGGCGCTATTGCGGCTGCTGGGATTGGCGTGCCATTCGTAGTCGGTCTTTTCGCGGGTGTGTACTTCGACCTTGCAGGTCCGACTCTTGTGTTCGTAGCAATCGCCATGTCAGTCACAGCGCTGCCTGTGACGATCAGAGTGTTGAAGGACATGGAGGTCCTGAAGACCAGGACAAGTGCCACCATCGTGAGCGCCGCGCTCATCACCGACGTCGTCCTGCTGTTCGCATTCGGAGTTGTCCTCGGAGCAAACGAGCAATCGAGTGATTTCGAGACCGTGGCATATCTCTCTGTCAGCTTCGCAATCTTCTTCGCTCTCGCCCTCATAGTTGGGAGATATCTCGTCCCCCATGTCTACAGAGTTCTTCGCTGGATGAGGACTGGCGAGGCGGCGTTCGCAATCGCCGTCGGCATCGCCATCGGGTTCGCAATAGTGGCGGAATGGGCAGGTCTTCCTGGGGTGATTGGGGCGTTCGTCGCCGGTCTGCTTCTGAGGGAGACAGGGACCAGATTGAAGGTCTGGACCAGAGTCGAGGACATCCTCTCTGGAGTCACTATGGGGTTCCTTGCACCCATATTCTTCGTCGTGATAGGTTTCACAGTGGATTTCGGGAGCGTTGTGGACTACCTCCCATTCTTCGCGTCCATCCTTGGGATCGCGATTGTAGGCAAGATCGCCGGGTCCTACTTCGCCGCCCGCATCGGAGGTCTCGGAAGGAACGAATCGATGGCGATAGGATCCATGCTGATGGGCAAGGGCGCGATGGAGCTCGTGTTCGCGCAGCTCGCTTTCGAGCAGGGGCTGATCGAGCAATACATGTTCTCGCTTCTGGTGCTGACCGCTTTCCTGTCGACCATCCTCGCGCCGATGCTCTTCAAGATCTACTATAACCGGGCGGTGAAGGCACAGGAGATACCAGTCGGGGTCAAGGAGCACGATGTCCTCACCGAATCCATAAGCTCCCGGTAGAGCAGTCAGATCATTATTCCGCGGCCAGATTCTTCCCGGACATGTCCCTGTTTGCAATGACGATCCCGATCACGATAATCAGGCCGCAGAAGACGGTCCACGGGGCGACGCCCTCGTCTCTCAGAACCCATGCGAAGAGGGACGCGAAAACTGGCATGAGGTAGATGAAGAACGCCATCTTCGACACCTCTTCGTGCTTCAGGGATGAGAGATACAACACGGACGACATCCCAGCACACAGCAATCCGAGGACCAGCAAGTTCAGCACAGAATCCCCTGTGATCACGAACATGGAATCGCTCTCGAACGGCACCACGAGGCCGAGGAGTCCCGTGCCGATGACCAGCGAGAGTCCTATGATGAGAATCGGCGGGTTCCTCTCAAGCATCCTTTTGGCAGAGATCCACGCAAGGCCATATGAGGCGGCCGAGATCAGGATTAGGATATTGCTAACGAAGTCTTCGTTCTCAAATGAAATGCCCACGCTTGCGACAAGCAACACAGTGCCGGTCATGGCCACTGCGGTCCCCAACCCTTTCATCCTCGTGAGTCTCTCTTTGAGAAGGATGACCGCAAAGAACAGGGTCATCACTGGCCCGGAAGACTGGATCACCGATGCGATCGAGGATGTCCCATGCTCCAGGCCCATGTTCTGCGCGATGTTCGGGATTGTGACGTAGAGGACGCTCAATGCGAGCAAAGGCTTCCATTCGTTTCTCAGTGCTTCCGATATCCTGCGGAGCGGGTAACGGATTGCCACGACGACTGCCATGAGGCTGGACGCTAGGGCGAACCTGACGAATCCGAGCATGACTGGCGAGAAACTCTCAAGGCCGATCTGTATCAGCGGGAACGCAAGGCCCCAGAGCGCAACTGCGATGAGCGCGTATGCGGAAACCCTCAACGTGCTCTCCCGCGTTGTCATCTGAGTCGACGCGATGACGAACGAGGATTTGAGCCTTCTGGACGTTCAGCCAACCCTTCGAACCACCCCTGACCACTGACCGACGGTCCAGGGTATTCTATTTGCTGTGCATCGCGGCCTCGCGGAAGGAGGTCTGCGCTCCCGATGTCGCCTGGTCTTCGCTATGCCAGATGTTACCTCGGCGGGAAAAACCTGTCCCCCCATTGGGAATCTCAGCTTAAGCTGCTTGGAGCGTCTTTGGTCTGCTTCTTCTTGCTAAGCATGTCCAGGCGCTTACCCTCGTCGTAGAGGCATTTCACGGCCTTTGCCGCCCTCATCGCAGAGGAATAGACTGGGATGTTCTTCACCCTCAGCTCCTGCACGACCTCGTCTATCTCGCGGCCGCCCACCCAACAGGCCACAATGGGTTTCTTGAGGTTCCTCTTCTCCTCCACTAGCTTGATGACAGCTCCCACGTACTCCCTCGGTCGGGCTATGCCCGCGTGAACGCAGGTCATGATCAGGGCATCGACGTTTGGGTCCGAGAGCATGATGCTACCAGTCGCGTGATATCTGTGGAATCTGGCGTCTCCAGTCACGTCCAAGGGGTTCCGTGCGGTCGTGATGCTTGGCAGATGAGGCCGAAGCACTTCCAGTGTCTTCTTGCTCAGGTTGGGAACCCTCAGGCCGATGGACTCGCACCAATCCGCTACCATTATGCCAGCGCCTCCGCCGTTCGATATTATTCCCACCTTGTTGCCCGAAGCAGGCGGCTGGTACGCCAACGCCCTAGCAAAATCGAAGAGCTCGATGACATCGTACGCTCTCTGGATGTGGACCTGTTTGAAGGCGGAGTCGTAGACGGCATCGGATCCGCTAAGTGAACCCGTGTGAGTCGATGCAGCTGCGGAGCCGGCTGGAGTCCTTCCAGCCTTGATCGCCACGATTGGCTTGGGGCATCTTCTCGCAGCGTCGAGGAACTTCTTTCCGTCCTTGATGCCTTCGATGTACATTGCGATGACCTTGGTCGATGGGTCCTGGCCCAAGTAATCGATGAGGTCTGCGTCATCTACATCTGCCTTGTTGCCCACGCTGATGACCCTTGAGAGGCCTATGTATTCGCCGTTCGCGTAGTATATCATGCCTATGCACAGCGCGCCGCTCTGGCTGATGAGCGCGATCTCGCCCGGCCTTGGCATGCCGAAGACGAACGCCGCGTCCAGATTGTCGATGGGGTCCTTGTATCCGAGCGTGTTGGGACCGATGAGCCGTATTCCGCCCTTCCTCGCGATCTGCAGGACCTCTTCCTCGAGCTGCTTCCCTCGCTCGCCCGTCTCCCCGAACCCGGAGGATATCACGATTGCTCCTTTGACCTTCTTCTTCGCGCACTCGGTCATCACTTTCGGGACGAATTCGGCGGGGACCGCGATTATGGCCAGGTCGATATCATCTTTGACAGCTATGACACTCGGCTGCGTCTTCAGGCCCATGATCTGAGGCGTCTCGGGGTTGATGGGGAAGACCTTTCCAGTGTACCCCTGGACGAGAATGTTCTGCAGTATCTCGTATCCAATCTTCATCGGGCTCCTGGATGCCCCGATGACGGCGATCGATTTGGGCGAGAAAATGGGTCTAAGTTCTTCTACAATTCCCACAGTCGCTCACTCGCATGCGGAAAAGAGCCCTAGGTTCGTTTAATCCTTTGCTATGAACTCAGGCTGGTGTCAGTCGTTCATGACATATCGTGAGAACACCTGAAGCGCGTTGAACGTAGGCTACTGGTCGATCTCTGGGTGCAGCCCCATGGCAATGTGCCAGGAACCGTCGTCGCCGCGAATGCCATGTCGTTCCATCGGAAACGGTTAATATACGCCAAGCGTCTTATCGGCAGAACTCAGGCCACGCTTGTACAGTGTTTGAGTGGAGGAAACTGAAATGCCGGAAAAGGTAACCGTTTCACTGATCAAAGCAGATGTCGGATCGATAGCGGGGCATTCGAAGCCTCATCCGAGGATGATGGAAGTAGCCTCTGAGCACCTCGGCAGGGCCGTCAGAGGCGGCCTCTTGAACGATTACTACGTTACCAGGTGCGGAGATGACATTCAGCTGCTGATGACGCACCGGAAGGGTGAGAACAACCGCGAGATCCACGAGCTCGCCTGGAACGCCTTCATGGCTGCATCCAGCGAGGCCAAAAAGATGCACCTCTACGCTGCTGGCCAGGACCTGCTCTCAGACGCCTTCTCAGGGAACGTACGTGGCCAGGGTCCGGGTGCGGCTGAGATGGAGTTCGAGGAGAGGCCCACCGAGCCGATGCTGGTCTTCATGGCGGACAAGTGCGGTCCAGCGGCCTATTCGCTCCCTGTCTCAAAGATCTTCATGGACCCGTTCACGACCACTGGTCTCGTGATAGACCCAAGGGCACACCTCGGTTATGACCTCGAGTTGGTCGATATCGTCGATCACAAGAAGGTGGTCATGAGTTCGCCATCCGAGTTGTACGACATACTCGCGCTCCTGGGCGACACTACACGATACGCCGTGAAGCGGGTCATTCACCACACTCTCGGCATAGCTGCGGTCATCTCGACGGAGAAACTCAACATGCTTGCTGGCAAGTATGTGGGCAAGGACGACCCGGTCATGCTGGTAAGATGCCAATCTGGCTTCCCTGCCGTTGGTGAGGTCCTCCAGCCATTCGCATTCCCGCAGCTGGTTGCTGGTTGGATGAGGGGGTCGCACTACGGGGCATGGTACCCCTGTGCAGTCGACGAGTCCGATCCGTCATATCACGACGGTCCGCCGAGGGTATGCGCGCTAGGCATTCAGATAACCAATGGCAAGATACAGGGCTCGGAGGCCCCTGGCTCGAAACCTGGAGACCACAAACCGGTGGACTACTTCTCCGGCAGGGAGTGGGATTGTGTCCGGAACAAGGCAATGGAGATATCGATCTACATGAGAGGCCACGGCCCGTTCATGCCAGGAATCGTATCCCCAGAGGATCTCGAATACACCACCAGGCCGGAAATCTTGAAGAAGTTGGAGCCGAGGATGCAGCCTCTGGGCTGAGGTAGTTACCCGTGACAGTTCGGAAGCCAGCCATCGTGGTCAACTTCAAGACATATCCCGAGGCGAGCGGCCCGGAGGCACTCAGGCTCGCCAAGATGTGCGCTGATGTCTCCTCGGAGACGAAAGCCGCAATCATAGTAGCCCCTCCGATGATGGATTTGGCGCTGGTTGCATCGTCCGTGAAGATACCCGTTTTCGCACAGCATCTGGACAGCGTGAATTCTGGGAGCACCACGGGCCACGTCACTGTGGAGAACGCCAAAGCCTCAGGCGCCAAGGGCACACTGATCAATCATTCCGAGAGGCGGCTGAAGATCTATGAGATACATGAACTCATTGACAGATCCCGTTCTTCCGGCCTTGTCACGATAGTCTGCACGAACAACCTCGCGGTAAGCAAAGCGTGTGCCGCCATGGAGCCGGATTTCATAGCGATCGAACCACCGGAGCTGATAGGCGGGGATGTATCCGTGACGACGGCCAACCCGAAGATTGTCTCCGACACCGTTCATGCTATCAGGACAATAAGCAAGGATGTGGGCGTGCTCTGTGGCGCTGGCATCAAGAACGGCAAAGATGTCGCGATGGCAATCGATCTCGGCACGGACGGAGTGCTCCTGGCCAGCGGCGTCGTCAAGGCCAAGGACCGGAGGGCAGTCCTGCTCGACCTTGTCTCTGGACTCAAGACCTAGCCGAAGCGTACGTGTAGCCATATCCGTTCTTCATATCTGCAGCGGCTGTCTAGGCGATGCGGTGCGGACGCGGGTTGGCGGTGTCATCGGCCTTGCTCTTCTTGTCAATCGCGTTCGCGCCGTATCACCCGTATGATGCGACTCTGTCGGCTGGTTCTATGGGTTCCTACCCAGCGCCTGGTCTACTTGTCTCTGAATTCTACCCGTGCGGGCTTAACGGAGATGAGTACATCGTGCTCACTAATACTGCACCGATCGGAATCGACCTGAGGAATTGGAGTCTGAGCGATGGGGAGGGTTCGTGGAAGTTCCTGAAGGATGTCTGGATTCCACCCGGAGGGATGGTCTCGATCTCATGCAACTCAACATCCTTCCTTTCTGCGTTCGACAGGACTCCGGACGTGGCATTGGACGACGTCGAGGCGTCAGTGTCGGTGTCGGGGACCTTCCGGCTGGCTGACAATGGTGACTCGATTTCTCTCATCTCCCCCACCAACGAAACGTCGGACTTCGTGAAGTACGGTGGCTGTTCGGAATCGTCGCCTGGATGGTCTGGTCCCGCGATCTCGGATGTCCGGTCAGGCGAAGTGGTCAAGCGCATCCGGAGGGGAACCACGTTTCGGGACTCGGACTCCTCCCAGGATTGGCGACCGTTCCGTGAGTACAAATACGGATACACCGAGTTCTCCCCGATCGAGGTCAGAGTGCCAGGAGGGAGTGTGGTCGCCTTCACGAGCCCCGACTGCTCCTTGGATGTGGTGCTGGAGCGCATCGGATCGGCCGACTATGTCATCCGACTGTGTGGATACGAACTCTCATCATCAGCCGCGTCCGAGGCGCTATTGGCAGCCGTCGATCGAGGAGTCGATGTCCGCATCCTCGTCGATGGTGCGCCCGCTGGTGGGATGGACGAAGAGCAGGTAGCGTGTCTGTCAGCTCTGTCATCGGCCGGCGCGGACGTTCGCATCCTCAACGGGAATCTGTCTAAGAAGGTCGTGCAACATGTCGGCCCACTCCACTCGAAGTACTTGGTGTTGGACCTGCAGTCTGTAGTCGTGATGTCCGAGAACTTCGTAGAGAGCGGCATTTCGAACGACAGGGTGTTCGCGAATCGAGGATGGGGGATTGCAGTCTCCGATACCGAATTGGCTGAGTGGCTAGCCCAGGTGTTCGATTCAGATTCGCGGTCTTCGCGACCTGATGTCATCGGATGGCGTTCGGACAAGAGATGCAACCTCTCTGCGCGCATTCCCCCGTCACCGGTCGCGAATCATTTGAAAGGCGTTCTCACCACTTTCACGCCATCATCAGAATGCAAGGTCACGTTTGTCCCTTCTCCTGACGCCTCGGTCTTGGCCCCCTACCTGAACACCTTGATTGAGGAATCGAGCTCCTTGATGGTAGAGCAATTCCAGGCAGACCTCTATTGGCGGGAGAGATGGACATCCGGGTTGGTGATCAACCCGTTCGTTTCCCGCATTGCCGCTTGCATGAGGGAAGGGGGGCACGTTCGCATGATACTGGACTCCACTTGGTTCAATTTCGACAGGAACCAAGAGGTCACCGAATATCTTGGTTCTCTCGCCTCGAATGAGACCCTCGAAGGTGAATTCAAGCTCATGGACCCCAATAGCCCCATCACTGTCGTTCACAACAAGGGAGTTGTGTTCGACGGGCTCTTGTCCATGATATCAAGCAACAACTGGGGGTCGTCTTCTTTCGCCAGCAACAGGGAACTCGCAGCACTGGTAGAGTCGCAGGAAACTGCTCAGTACTTCGGCCGAAGCTTCGAATTGGACTGGAGCCCCGATGATGTCCCTCCTGAGGCCGATGCGGGGATGGACATGGAGCTTCAGCTGGGAAAGTCTGTCATGCTGAATGGAAGTGGATCCACAGATGACAGGGCGATTATCTCGTGGTCCTGGGACACTGACGGCGATGGCAAGACCGACCACGACGGCGTGTCCGTCGAGCTGTATCCGACCGTGCCGGGACGATTCCGAGTCTCGCTCACGGTTCAGGATAGCTGGGGTAACTCAGACACGGACACGGTGACGATAGATGTCGTGACACAGGAACTCGGGAGCCATGGCCGCGCTGGCACGGAGATCGGGCAGACGCTCGCGTACTCACTCGCGGGGTGTGCAGGTGTTCTGCTCGGAGTCGCCATTGCCCGGAGATGCAGTCGGCCCCCTCGCAAGATTAATCATCAGGTTCCCAATTGACCATGGACAATGATGCTCACGAGGCCGTTCTCCCCAACAGACATCCCATCAATCATAGCGATCGTCAAGGAGTCTCTCGGTGAGTCGTATCCTCCATCTCTCTATCTGACCGTCTCGAACCTCTGGAGAGAAGGCTTTCTGGTCCTTGTTGATGAGGGTAGGATGGTGGGCTTCGTTGCCGCCGTCCCCTCAGGGACGAAGGTCTCGAGGGTCCTCATGCTTGCAGTCCTTCCACAGGTGAGGAGGAGATCCAACGGCCGGCGATTGATGAGGGATCTCTACGAAAACAGCCTGGCGAAGGGTTTTGACACGGTCATTCTAGAGGTCAGGAAGAGCAACAAGGACGCTATCGCGTTCTACGAGCGGCAAGGATTCACGACCTATGGCGAGATAAAGAATTTCTATAGCAACGGCGAGGCCGCCTACAAGATGATGAAGGTCCTCGAGAGCTGATCGTCCTCGCTACTGATATCCTCTCTTGTCGTCGTGAACATGATAGTTCCAGTAGTGGTATGGCGAGGATTCCTTCTCTGATGTGCTGACATCGGACGAGAGGCCGCCCATATAGCTTCCGTATCTCTCCTTGATCTGCTCCTCGACGGGCCTCGCACGCCTCAGGGCTTCTTTCATGTGTCTCGCCTCTATCAGCTTCGCCTCTTCTACCACGGCTACGTCTCCTGCGGCCCTGATGAGCCCGCCGAGCTCTCTAAGCCTGAGGGTCAGCGCCTTGTCCTTGCCGTCGACCAACTTGGCGCGTTTCCTGGCCTCCTCGATTATGACCACTACCGACTCTCGGTTGGCGTGAGGGATCTTGGCATCCATCACGATCTCCTGTGCTGTGAACCTCGCGATCTTGAACCGGTTCTCGTCGGTATCAGGCATCACGGTCTCGACGAGGACCTCGTATCCTCCTCCGTTTATCCTCGATCTCAACGGAGACATGATGTGTGGAAGGTCTTGGATGTTGCATGCACCGACGAAGATGAAATCGCAAGGGACGTTGTCAACTCGTACGCTCGCTCCTGCGCTCTGCGGGTTCCTGCCCGTGATCGGGAACCTCTTCTCCTGCATCCCCGTGAGTATGTACCTCTGGAGATGACCCAGATGAGGCAGCTCGTCGACGAACAAGACGCCTTGGTGAGCACTGTGGATCGCGCCTGCAACTACCCTGTCGTAGGGCTGGGTCCCCAGTTGCGGATGGCCGCCGTACGGATCGTGTCTCACATCCCCAAGCAGCTCCACATCGCTGGCACCAGTCGCCAGGACGAACGGGTTCCTCCCAATGGGAACGATGACCTTCCTAGGGCTCTCCTTCTCCAGCTCGCGCCTCTTCTCCAGAGCCTGTTGGTCCAGGACCTTGATCATCTCGCCCGCGCGCTCGAAGACCACTACCTCCTCCTTGCCGAATCTCTTCCTAGTCGTGGTGACGCGCTCCCTGCCAGCGAGTTGGCCCATGGTCACCTCGACGAGTCCTCCCAGGAGGTCCCCGAACGGGTTGTTCGGAGTGGATCTCACCTGAGCGACCTTTGCCCTGGAACACTTGGGACAGAAGCTGTCTTTAGGAGACGAGTGTGTGCCACAGTTGGAGCATCGATAGCCTAACCGCTCAGCGACATTCACAGGTGCTTCCTTGGGGTCTATGAACTCTCCCTCAGCGTACCCCTTCGACTCCATCTCCTTCGTGACCTCATCGAATCCCTTGACCTCGACCAGGGGCTTCTCGGGGTTCTCAGGGTTGTGAACGACCCGGATTTCCTCGGTCGGTCTGGAGAGGTAGAGAGACAGCGCCTGGGCTATCATGGATTTGCCAGTCCCGGGCGGACCTACCAGGAGGAAGTGCCTTCTCTGCGAGGCGGCTATTCTCGCGAGCCTTACGGCCTCGGCCTGTCCTATGACTCGCTCCAGAGGGTCATGGGAAATCTTGATATCCTCCGTGGTCTCGAACTCTTCCAGCCACTTGGGCGCCTTCTCAGAAGAATCTTCCTCTTTTGGCATGAAGTATCACGATGCTCAGATGAGGTCTTCCTTCGTCAAGACCTCGACGTTCGTCGGGAGCTTGGCGATGTTCCCCAGCTTAACACCGACTATCGTGATGATATTCTTTTCCACAGCGATATCGAGGACCCTCTGAGTGATGATCCCATCCAGCACCACGGCCGTGACTCCCTCGGCGGTCTCCTTAAGGGTGTCTGCCAGAGTGCTGACGTGAACTTCCTTAAGGACGTTCCCAACAGCGTTCAGCAGTTTCGCCTTTGAAGTGTTGTTGAGCTCGTCGAGCACGCTCTTGTACCTCATCTGGTCGGGTGAGAACCTCTTGGAGGCCTTGTCCTCCATCGGTTTTGGCATCGGCTTCTGCTCCCTCTCTCTTCCGCCGTGACGTCCTCTGTCGTCATCTTGCCTGCGGCGGTCCCCACGGTCCTCTTCGCGTCTGCCTTCTTTTTGACCATTCTTTGGGAACGCAGGTGTGATATTGAGCATTTCTGCAAACTGGTCCGCGGGCACTTTGTTCCTCAGACACTTCACTATCTGCTTCTGGGTCAGCTCCTCTACCTCCTGCCCTGCAGGTGCCCTCGCAATGAAGTCTACCTCTGCGACCTGAAGCATTTCCCTGAGGATGAGTTCGCCACCCCTGTCACCATCCACGAACGCCGTGACGACCTTCTCACGGGCCAGATCGATTATTGTCTGGGGTACGTTCGTGCCCTCGACAGCTATGACATTCTTGATTCCGTACTTAAGCAGGTTAAGCACATCAGAGCGACCCTCCAGTACGATGATTGCATCCGAGTCCTCTATGTTCGGTCCTGCCGGCAGCCTCTCCTTGCCGTAATGCACGACCTCTTCGATTTGGACGGACTGTCGCACAGCGTCTGCCAAGTCGACGCCGCTGACCTTTGAGGACTTCAGCAGCTCGGTCAGGAGCTGCTTCGCGCGGTCCACGATCTTGTTCCTCTTCGATATCCTGACATCCTCGATCTTCTCCACCAGTATCCTGGCCTTGCATGGGCCGACCCTGTCGATCGTCTCCAGAGACGATGCCAGGATCGCGGTCTCGACCTGGTCGAGGCTCGATGGCACGTATATCGTGCCCTCGGACTTGCCCTTGCTGGAGCCGACCTCGACCTCGATTCTCCCTATTCTACCGCTCTTCTGAAGGTCCCTGAGGTCGAGTTCGTCGCCCAAGAGGCCTTCCGTCTGCCCGAAGATCGCACCGACGATGTCCGGTTTCTCGACGATCCCGTCGGTCGAGAGCTTTGCCGATATCAGATATTTCGTTGTACTTGGATCTATGTCCATTGTTCGCACTTCCTGTCTGAAAAACAGCCATGCCAACTTCCGTCCGCTACCGCGATTGGACTGCTGTTTTGCCGCTATGGTCTCTGCGCCAGCGGGGAATTGACAGACATCTTTCCCATGAGGATCAGGAGCGCCCAGTGGCGTACCGACCCTCGTGACATTCACTTGAATATATGATGATATGTCAGTTGAAGTTTGATGCGCTGTTCTTCGAAAGTACTATCGCGCCATCGAATAAATACTTTTCCATATTCGCGATAATAATTCCGAATGCTTCTGGCCAGTATGCCAGTTGCCTACCCTCCGGAGACCACGGATATCAGCTTCAGAACATCCCCGTCCTTCAAGGGCTCATCGAGCGGAAGGGGCAGGTTCCCCCTTACCGGTATCCAAGCGTCAGGGAATAGGCCCAAGGCCCGGATTGCCTGCTCAACGGACGCCCCTTTGTCCAGCTCTACAACCTTCTTCTCCTTCCTGGTCGGAAGTAGGTGGATTGTGACCTTCATCAACTTACCGACAGCGTTAATATGTGAACCCGTAATAACGCTTTCCATCCAGCAGATTGCCGAGGTAGCTAAGCCCGGTTTAAGGCGGTAGCCTCGAGAGCTACTGGTGTTCGTCACCACGGGAGTTCAAATCTCCCCCTCGGCGCTCGGGCCTTTAGACTCGATGACTTCGGCAGAGCTTTATTATCGGCCGGGCCATTCAGCACTCGGCCATGGTAGAAAAGAAGATCATGCTCATTGTGTGCGACGGTCTTTCGGACCGGCCTGTCAAGGAACTCGATATGAAGACTCCCCTCCAGGCGGCACGGAAGCCTGCAATGGACGCGCTTGCTCGTCATGGTATGAGTGGCACAATCGATGTCATCGGTCCGGGGATAATCCCAGGGAGCGACACCGCCCATCTCGCGCTCTTTGGCTACGATCCATATAAGGTCTATACCGGCCGTGGACCGATAGAGGCGGCCGGAGCGGGCGTAGAGCTCGGGAGAGGCGATGTCGCATTCAGGTGCAATTTCGCAACGGTCGACAAATCCTTCAATGTGATAGATAGGAGAGCCGGCAGGATCAAATCCGGGACAGCTGAGCTGGCAAAGGCCATTACCGGGATGAACATCGACGGTGTGAGCGTCATTTTCAGAGAAGGCTCGGAGCATAGAGGCGTCCTCGTGCTCAGGGGAAATGGCCTTGATCACAGGGTGTCGGATGTGGACCCACACGGTGAAGGGAAGGTACTCGAGGCCAAAGCACTCGTTCCTGAGGCCATGAAGACAGCGAAGGTGCTCAACGAGTTCGTCAGGAAATCATCCGAGATACTCTCTGTGCACATCCTCAACAAGGAGAGGGTCAAGAATCATCTCCCGCCCGCGAATGTCATCTTGCCTCGTGGCTCAGGAAGCATAGGCGAATTGAACCCGATGGGAGAACGCTATGGTTTGAAATGCGCAGCGGTCGCCGGCGTCACCCTCGTCAAAGGCATATGCCGCATGGTCGGGATGGACGTACCAGACGTGCCAGGGACCACTGGTGGCCTCGATACCGATTACAAGGCCAAGGCAGATGCTGCCCTGAGGCTGATAAAGACGCACGACTTCGTGTTCTTGAACGTCAAGGCAGGCGACATTGCGGGTCATGACGGCGACTTCCGGATGAAAGTCCGAGTGGTCGAGAACATCGACATGATGCTAGGTCTGATTCTGAAGGAGCTTCACGAGAGCGTAGTAATTGCGATCACATGCGATCACTCAACACCAGTCGCGGTGAAAGAGCACAGTGCAGACCCGGTCCCGCTCGCGATATCTGGTGGAGGGGCACGGGTCGATGGCGTGCGTGATTTCGATGAGATATCAGCTGCCTCGGGAGCGCTCGGGAGAATAAGAGGCACCGACCTGATGCCCATATTGCTTGGGATGGCAGATCGAGCAACGAAATTCGGAGCCTGAGATTGATCGATACCACGCAACTGCCCGGGTTCAGGCTTCCTGGAGCGACTTGTTTATCTGGTCCTCCATGACATGACCCACGACTTTCACGTTCGCCTTCCGTGTGCCTTTGAGATCCTTCATCCGGCGCTTGATGTTCTGTGCTAGCTGGATTCCCAGAGGGCAGAATGGGGACGTTGGCCTGAATGTCAGGCGGACTGTGTCCTTGGTAACCTCGAGCTCTGATATCAGTCCCATATCGTAGACGCTAACGTTCGTGTGCGGGTCAACGATTTCCTTGAGGGCTGTAACAACTTCTTTTTTCGTTGGCATCTACTGTCCCCTTATCCCTTCTGGTCGTGTTGTCCTTCGATACCTTCGAAGCCATAGATTAAACTAACGCAGTTGCCATATGGTGATGTCACAGGGTCTGTCTCTGTTTCTTGAAGTAGTCCAAGACGATCTTCCTCTGACCTTTTCGTAGTATCTCGGACAGCGTCGAAGGCGATACATCGAACATCCGCGCCAGCTCTCTGAGGCTTATCCTCTTCGGATAGTCGAAGTAGCCCCTCTCGAAAGCCACATGTGCGATCTTGTCCTGGCGCTCCGTGAGGCTCTCCTTATCGTCTATCTTCGTGAGCTTGACAAGTTCCGCCACGACGCTCTTCTTCTTCAAATGGTCGAAAATGTCTTTCAGGACCTCTTTGGCGCTGAGCACGAGCGTCCATTCGACCTTCCCACCGCTCTTCGTCTCTGCGGATATCAGGAAAACATCGGCATCTGTGAGGATCCTGCAGATATCGCATCTGGAAGTCGTCACTGCGCCGATGATCTTGCCTCTCTCGGTGACGGTCGTGTCGACATGTGACACGAGGGGGTTCTTTCTGATGTCTTTCAGGACTTCGTCCATGATGTCCGCAGGCCCCGCAATCTCGACAAGGTCCTTGACGCCATGCTCAGAATACGGGACCCTATCCAGGACCTTGACAGTGACCGGATGCTTCTCCGGGATCTCGGTCATCCAATTCTGCGGGATCCTGAGAGATATCACTGCTTCCATCATATGCCGATTCAACCCCCCAATCCGGTGGCGACCTGTGTGTCAAGGAATCTACAATATATCAAGTTTGAGGTTTGGGTGGCATTCTTCTCGACGCGCAGTCAACGGTACTTTCGCACCTCCCTTGAATCTTCTTATTTACCTTCCTTGGAGATATCCCACTAGGATGGACCTATCTTCTTTCGTTCGTTCACGCACGATGACGGACAGCCCCGCCATGTTCGACGAGATGCTCTCCCTTGAGGGCGTCTCAACACGCTCATCCCGATGCGTCTACTGCAAAGGATCGAAGATGCTGTGTGGAAAGGAGAGATGCTCCGTCATCGCCCGCTTCTACTCAGCATCGAAGGTCAGAGAGAGGATAGATAAGACCACTCTCGATGGTTCCTGCCCGCCAAGCGTGTTCGTCGGGCGGATTGGATATCCTGATGTGGCGATCGGTCCTATGATACCTCCGTATCATGGCGACACGTCGCTGATGGATACGCCGGAGCGCTGGGTCGGACTTCCCATCGATGACATCATCGATTTCAGGTCCAATCTCGTCCGGGGCATGCACCGCGTCGATGTCCATGATGTCGAGAACACCGACAAGCTCGTGGCAAGGACCAGGGATCTCGCACTCGCGAGGAATCCTCCAGAGGTCGTGGCAGAATTCCAGAGGAAACCCCAGGGCAGGATGACCGTGGATGACGATGTCCAACCTTTCGGACCTTCGGCACCGCTAAGCAAGTTTGAAGTCTCCAACTTCAGGTTCGACAACAGACTGGAGAAAGCGTTCTTCGACACCGACCTGAGGGCAGGAGAGGCTGTCGTGTCCTTGTACAAGGACGGCACACTGCTCTCTCAGATACAGAGGGCATTTAGCGTGGGCGCCTTCGGGGTCGGCAAGCGGAGGAAGTTCGTTCCAACGCGTTGGAGCATCACAGCAGTCGATTCGAACCTGGGACTGCACATGCTTGAGACCACGAAGACCTTCCAGCTGATCGACGAGTACAGGGTGTATGAGACCATGAGCCTAGACAACCGATGGGCCATACTCATGATGCCTACCTCGTGGAGATATGAGTTGATCGAGGCATGGTATCCCAATACTGCCTGGAACCCGCACAGCGACAAGATAGCGATTATGTCCGACTGGGAGTTCTTCGATGGGAGAACCACATACGCCAGCATCGGGGGATGCTACTATGCTGCGCGTCTGGCAGTCAACGAGCTGCTCCAGAGAGAACGCAGACAAGCAGGCGTTTCCATCATGAGGGAGGCACATCCAGGATATATTCTGCCTGTCGGGGTCTGGAATGTCCGCGAGAACGTTCGGTCAGCACTTCGGACATCACCGAAGAGATTCGCGACGCTCAAGGCTGCTCTAACCCACATTTCGACCATCATGGATATCCCGATCTCCAGATGGATCAGGAACAGCTCCATTCTGAAGGACGCCCTGTTCCAGAGAAGGATCGACGATCTCTGGAGCTGATTATATGGAGGTGTGTCTGGTCGAGTGCAAGAGCGCTATCTCACCATCCCGCCTTCCTGGCCTTGATTGGGCGGTGAACCCGTACAAGGGATGCGGGCATGCATGTGCCTACTGCTACGCACAGGATGTGACGAGGTTCGAGATGACTAGGCCATGGGGCGACGTGATCGAGGTCAGGGCCAATATCGTTTCAAGGCTGAAGAAGGACCTCGAGAAGAGACCGCGAGGGGTCATTGGGATAGGAACGGTCACAGATCCTTATCAACCTCTTGAGAGCGAGTACGAGCTGACAAGGGGGTGTCTCGCAGTACTGAAGAGGGCAGGAGCGCGTATCAGCATACTCACGAAATCAGATCTCGTGCTTCGCGATCTTGACATATTGACTGGATGGCCCGATGCAGAGGTGGGCATAAGCATCGGGTGTTCGAACGGGCAAATCGCATCCATCGTGGAGCCAGGAGCTCCGTCTCCAGATCGAAGGTTCTTGGCTCTCAGGGAATTGAACGATGAGCATGTCAACACATATCTAATGGCAGCACCGATCATTCCAGGACTCTGCGATTCTGAGGAGGCACTTGTCGAGTTAGTGAGAGAGGCTAGGGACGCAGGCGTCCGAAGAATCATGTGGGACAAGTTCAACCAGAAGCCTATCGCGGCTTCGCGGTTGAGAAAATGCTTGTCCCAGATGGGGGCACAGTCATTACGGCCGCAGACCGAAATCGAGGCATCGAGGACCCGGTCCGTCCTCGATCGAGAATGCGTTCGAAGTGAAATCGAGTTGCTGGATGCATTCTAGGGCCCGAACCTTGCCTGGACTCTGTGAATGAAACCAGAACGAAGGAAGGGGTTCGAGGAGTGCGCGAGATTGTCCAGGATATCTCCGTCATGGCATAATCCTTATATAGAAGCTCTAGCATACTCGAAAACTCGGAGGCATCTCTGATGCTGGGAAACCAACCCATTATAATATTCAAAGAAGGAACGGAGTCGACGAAGGGCAAGACCGCTCACAGCAACAACATCATGGCAGCTCGTGCCGTCGCCGATGCCGTAAGAAGCACCCTGGGTCCAAAGGGCATGGACAAGATGCTCGTGGACAGCATGGGCGACATCGTCATCACGAATGACGGTGCAACAATACTGAAGGAACTAGATATCGAACACCCTGCGGCCAAGATGGTCGTCGAGGTCGCCAAGACTCAGGACAACGAATGCGGTGATGGCACGACCTCCGCGGTCGTGCTTGCCGGCGAACTCCTGAAGAAGTCCGAGGCGCTCATTGACCAGAACGTTCACCCGACTGTGATTTCCAACGGCTTCAGACTCGCGTCTCAAGAGGCCATGAAGATCTTGAAAGAGATCGGGTTCGAGGTGTCCCCGACGGACAAGAAGACCTTGAGATTGATCGCGACAACTGCGATGACTGGCAAAGGCGTCGGTGGGGAGAGGGATCTGCTCTCTGACATCGCAGTCGAGGCTGTCACTTCTATCTCCGAAAAGCAGGACGGGAAATACAAAGCGGACATCGACAACATCCAAGTCGAGAAGAAACACGGCGGAGCGGTCTCCGACACTGAACTCATCAAGGGGCTCGTGCTTGACAAGGAACGCACTCACCCCAGGATGCCTGTCATTGTGAAGAATGCGAAGATTGCGCTGATCGACTCTGCACTGGAGATCAAGAAGACTGAGGTAGAGGCCAAGATACAGATCAGAGACCCTACCCAAATTCAGAAATTCCTTGACGAAGAGGAGAAGACGCTGAGGGGCATGGTCGAGAAGGTTAAGAAGTCCGGAGCTAACGTCCTGATCTGCGAGAAGGGCATCGACGATCTCACCCAGCACTACCTGGCCAAGGAAGGGATATACGCTGTCCGAAGGGTCAAGCGCTCCGACATGGAGAAGCTCGCGAAAGCCACGGGCGGCAAGATCCTCACAAACCTGGACGATCTGAAGGCGTCTGAGCTAGGGGCGGCCGCGCAGGTGGAGCAGAAGAAGATATCTGATTCCGACATGACATTTGTGACAGGCTGCAAGAACCCGAAGGCGGTTTCGATTCTCATCAGGGGCGGCACGGAGCATGTGGTCGACGAGGTCGAGAGAGCTCTTCATGACGCGCTCAAAGTCGTCTCCGTCGCAATCGAGGACGGCGTCGCGGTATCAGGTGGAGGCGCGCCCGAGATCGAGTTGTCTCTGAGGCTCAAGGACTATGGACAATCGGTCGGAGGCAGAGAGCAGCTGGCAATCGAGGCATTCTCCGAGGCTCTAGAAGTCATTCCCTGGACACTTGCTGAGAACGCAGGGATGGACATGATCGATGTTGTGATCGAGCTCAAGAACGCCCACAACAAGAAGTCGGGCAAGAACTTCGGCGTGAACGTGCTGGAGAACAGGGTCTCTGACATGCTGATTGCCAAGGTTATCGAGCCGCTCAGGGTCAAGACACAGGCCATTCAGTCCGCCACAGAGGTTGCGTCGATGATTCTCAGGATCGACGATGTGATTGCATCCAGGAAGATGAACCCATCCGAGATGGGTCCACCGAAGGGTGCAGGTGGCATGGGTGGAATGGGCGGCATGCCTCCGGGCATGATGTAAACGCGAAATCGCTTCTTTTCGGAGGCTCGATGGCCTCCAACAACTCCTTCTTTTTCATCATTTCTTGTCGAGCTGAATCAGCATCCTCTTTACCTCTTGGTGCAACTCGGCATACCTCGTTCTCATCTCAGATTCCACGAGCGCGTCTTTGCTCCACTTGATGATGTGTTGTACTCTCTCAGCAAGATGCGCTCGATTCTTCATCGCATAGGCAATCTCCATTTCGATTTGTGCCGCC